>DATEZN010000172.1:0-18135 GCA_035255545.1 Nitrosotalea sp.
TGTTTACTCCACAACAAATGCAAGATGGTCTGCCAAAACTTGATGGTTCTTCAATTGTAGGATTTGCATCAATTGAGGATTCAGATATGGTCCTCAAACCAGATCCTACTACTTTTGCAATAATTCCATGGATGGCAAATGCAAAGACTGCTAGATTGATTTGTGATGTATATCGTAGTAGAAATAAAGGCAGACTAGAATCTGACCCAAGAGGTATTGCTCAAAAAACAGAAAAATATCTAAAAACTCAAGGATTTGACAATAGTTACTGGGGTCCAGAAGTAGAATTCTTTGTATTTGATAAAATTAACTGGGATGTACTTACTCCTTACAAAGGCCAATCATATTCAATAGAATCCCAAGAGGCACCCTGGAGCCAAGATGGTAAGGGATACCCGATGGCATTGAAGAAAGGATACTATCCAAGCACACCAGCTGACACCTTGACAGAATTTAGAAATGACTGTGTCGAATGCTTGAACGAATATTTCGGAATTTTATGTGATAACCATCATCATGAGGTAGCCACAGCAGGACAGTGTGAGATCGATATCAGATATGACACTCTAACCAATTCTGCAGATGGAGCTCAGACATACAAGTATGTCATAAGAAACATTGCCAAAAAGTATGATAAAGTTGCCACAATGATGCCAAAGCCAATTTCAATGGATGCAGGTTCTGGAATGCATACAAACGTAAGCTTGTGGAAAGGCGACAAGAACATGTTCTATGATAAAGACGACAAGGAAGAAGTTAGTCAATTAGCAAGATACTATTGTGGAGGAATTATGAATCATGCAAGAGCATTGTCTGCAATTGTTGCACCTACTACAAACTCGTATCACAGACTAGTTCCAGGCTATGAAGCTCCAGTGTATATTGCATGGAGCGCAAGTAACAGATCTGCAATAATTAGAATTCCATCTCACTTTAGAGGAGAAGGTTATGCCAAGATTAAGAGAATAGAGTTTAGAGCTCCCGATCCGTCATCAAATCCATATCTAGTATTTGCAGCAGTTCAAGCAGCAGGATTAGACGGAATCAAAAAGAAGATGGACCCCGGAGATCCAGTTTATGAAGACATTTACAAGATGACTAAGGCTCAGCGAATTGCAAAAGGAATTAGAGATTTGCCTGCAACTTTGGGAGAGGCACTTGATGAATTGGAGAGTGATAGAAAGTTCCTTGCTCCAATTTTCTCAAATGAGACTCTTGACAAATTAATTGAGGTAGAAAGAGCAGATGATCATGAGGTTTCAATAAGACCTCATCCACATGAATTCTATCTTTATTTTGATATCTAGAAAATTTTTGATTAAAGATCTTGTGATTAAGTATGTAGTCTAATTGTGCAGTTGTACTCTAGACTTTTCCAATTGCACCGTACACAAGGAACAATGCAGCTGAAGTAATGACCAACCCGATAATTAGATAGGCTTTCTTGTGTCTTTCAGCAGTAGTTGCTTTGTATATAGAGACAGTTCCTGCAAGGCCTACAAATAAGATCAAGGTACCAGAAATTACTAGATCCCAGCTACTATGAGTGATTATAGGATAGAACATTCCAGAGAGCAATGCAAAGAATGCTACAAGATAGATGTATCTTGCACCTGTTAGAATCTTGGTTGCGCCTATTTGCATAGAGTTCCTATCTAGAATAGTCAAATAAACTTTGAGAGAAAGTGGATTTGTTAATTACATATCCATAGGTGGCATACCCATACCACCCATTCCGCCCATGCCTCCCATACCGCCCATTCCACCCATGCCTTCAGCTCCTGGTGGTGGTCCTCCTGCAGATTTTGCAGTTGCAATAACATCATCGATTCTTAGTATCATAGATGCTGCTTCTGTTGCGCATGTAATTATTTGGATCTTGACAGAGAGTGGTTCAAAGATATCACTAGCGTGCATGCTAGCAACCTGAGCTTTCATAACATCAATACCAGTCCATTTGTTTCCTTTAAGTTGCTTTGAGCGCAATGATGCCAATGTATCAATTGGATCCATTCCTGCATTCTCAGCAAGTGTAATCGGGATTACTTCTAAAGAGTCTGCAAATTTTTCTACTGCAAGTTGTTCTCTGCCTTCAAGTGTTTTTGCCCACTCACGTAGCTTTGTTGCAGCATAAGTTTCTGGTGCACCGCCACCTGCTACTATCAGTGGTTTTTCCATTACATCTTTTACAACCATTAATGCATCGTGGACTGATCTCTCTACCTCATCGACTACTCTTTGAGAACCGCCTCGTAGAAGAAGTGTTACTGCCTTTGGATGTTTGCAACCTTCAACAAAGACCCATTTGTCAGTCTCTACTTTTCTTTCTTCTACTAGTTCAGCAGAACCGAGATCTTTTTCAAACAAATCATCAAAATTACTAATAATTCTTGCACCTGTTGCTTTTGCAAGTTTTGTCATATCACTTTCTTTTATCCTTCTTACTGTAAGTATTCCAGCCTTTGCAAGATAGTGTTGTGCCATGTCATCAATTCCCTTTTGACAGAGTAGAATATTTGCGCCAGAGGCAATTACTTTGTCTACCATGTTTTTGATCATTCTTTGTTCTTCATCTAGGAATGATTTCATTTGTTGTGGATTTGTGATGTTTATCTTTGCATCAAACTCTGTCTTGTCAATCTCAAGTGCATTATTGACTAGAGCAATCTTTGCGTTATCAATTTTCTTTGGCATTCCACTGTGAACAACTTCTTTGTCAAGTACTATTCCTTTGATAATTGCACAGTCTTTGATAGAACCGCCTGCTTTCTTTTCTACTTTGATATCATCAATGTCAACTAGATAACCATCTTCTTTTCTCTCAGCTACTGCGATTACAGATTTTACAATCATGTCTGCGAGATTAGCAGAATCTCTTCTAACAAGTTTTGTCTGCATGGATGTTCTTGCAATTCTCTCAAGTACGTCCTTGTCAGTTGCAGAAACTTTGTCTGCAATCTTCTCTAAGAGTTCTACTGCTTTTTGAGCAGCTTTTCTATAACCATCAACGATAATTGTTGGATGTACGTCTTGTAAAATCAATGCCTCGGCATTTTCCAATAATGCACCTGCGAGGACTACAGCAGATGTTGTTCCATCGCCTACTTCATTATCAGTTGCTTTTGAAATTTCAACTAGCATTTTTGCAGCTGGGTGTTGAACATCAATTTCTTTTAGAATAGTAGCACCGTCGTTTGTAATTGTAACATCACCTAGTGAATCAACAAGCATTTTATCCATTCCACGAGGACCAAGACTAGAGTGAACAATTTCAGCAATTAGTTTGGCTGCTGCAATATTGTTTTTCTGTGCATCACGACCCTTGGTCTGTTGAGCGCCGTCCTTTAGAATAACAACTGGTATTCCACCAGAAGAAGACTGAATTGACATATTTGCAAGAGGTCGATTTTCCCTTATTATGTCTTATGAGATCAGAATCATTTACACTTGAAATAGATAATTTTCAACGCCCTTGAACGATGTTTTTAAATTAGGAAAACTGTCGGAACTAAACATGTCTCGTTCTTCGCCGCGATCAGCTTACAACGAAGTGCTTTCAAAGCTTAAGACACATAATCAATGGTTTGCAAATTCAATTCCTCTTATTGCAAGTGAAAATGTAACTAGTCCAGCAGTCCGAGAGGCTACAGTCTCAGATTTTGCCAACAGATATGCAGAAGGCTGGCCAGGTGAACGGGTCTATGCCGGTTGCATCTACATCGATGAGGTAGAATTCAAGTGCATGGAACTGGCAAAAAAACTATTCAAGGCAGAGTTTGTGGATGTAAGACCAATCTCAGGTGTTGTTGCTAACTTAGCTATCTATTCTGCATTTTCAAATCCAGGCGATGTCATGCTTGCACCTTCTATTCCATCTGGAGGCCACATATCACATGGTAAAAAAGAACATGCGGGTACTGCAGGCCTTGTCCATGGACTAGACATTGAATTTTATCCATTTGATGCTGAAGAGATGACAATTGATGTTGACAAGACAAAAGACAAGGTCAGAGAACTTGAAAAAGCCGGAAAGATTCCAAAACTAGCAATGTTTGGAGGCTCAGTCTTCTTGTTTCCACATCCAGTAAAGGAGCTTGCAGATTTTCTAAAAAGTTACAATATGTTTGTCAATTATGATGGTGCACATGTCGCAGGCCTCATTGCAGGTGGACAATTCCAAGATCCATTAAGAGAAGGTGCAGATGCAATGACAATGAGTACACACAAGACTTTGTTTGGTCCTCAGGGTGGAATGGTCTGTTCATTTGAAAAATATGGTGAAAGTATCAAGAAGGCTACATTCCCAGGAATGACTAGCAATCATCATTTGCATCACATGGCAGGAAAAGCAATTGCTTATGCAGAGATGTTAGAATTTGGTAAGAAATATGCAGTGCAAGTTATAAAAAATGCAAAGGCACTTGCAGAGGCCCTTCACTCATTTGGTTTTTCAGTACTTGGTGAAAAACGAGGATTTACAAAATCTCACCAGATAGTTGTAAATGTACTTTCATTTGGTGATGGTGGAACAATTGAGGCAGATCTTGAAAAAGCAAACATTATCGTAAACAGACAACTCATACCAGGAGATATCAAGGCTGGACGTAATTATTTCCATCCAGGTGGAATGAGACTTGGTGTTGCTGAACTCACACGACTTGGCATGAAAGAGTCAGACATGAAAGAAGTGGCCAAGTTTATCAAAAAAGTGGTAATAGACAAAAAAGACAAGAAAAAAGTGGCACTAGATGTCAAGAAATTTAGAAAAGAGTTTCAGAAGGTTCGCTATTGTTTTGAAAGCAAACATGGCGGTTATGATTACATAAAGATCCGCTAGGCAAAGTCTGTAAGAATAGATTGACTGCTTTCTTCTTTACCAAATACTAGCTCTAGTTCATCCAAGAGGGAAAGTACACGTCCTCTAAGATAGGGCGATATCGTATACTTGTTCAGCATTCTCCTTGCCAGTTTTAGATATTTTTGTACAGAGGGCCTAGTCATGGTCTGAATCAATCTATTACCACAGTCAAGACATTTACCAACGAGAGGGACTCTTCTGTAGCTTGCACCACATGTAGTACATCGAAAAGATTGACCAGAATATGATCGAAGATTTCCCATGATATCTGGAAGCAGGTGAGTTGTCATTACCATTGAAACTACTTCACTTGGGTCAACGGCATTTATGATGTCTGCAGTTCTTATCTGCATGTCAAGCTTCTCAAGTAATGAACCAAGTGTAGAGTAGGCACTCCTTGATTTTGATGTGGTCAGTGTAGATGTCGTGTGTGTAAAATCATGTCCAAGAAATTGTCTTTCTGTTTCAAGTCTTGATTTTAGAATTTCGACATCTTTGATCTCACTTGCTTTTTCTCTTACAAGTGTAGCTTCAAAGAATGAAAGTGGATATGCCTTTACAACTTCATAGTTATGAGCTTGTCTTTGTACCTCTTGTGGAATCACAATAGGTTGAACAAGTAGTGGAGCATCCATCAGTCCACCTATTCTATCAGACAAAAATAATCTTGAGAAATTAAGCAGACTGTCCATTAACAACATGATAGAATCTGCATCACCATCAGCATCACGTCTTTTTGCAGAATGCCATACTGCAGTTCCAAGACACACTTGAGTATTGGTATATCCAATTATTCTGCCCACAATTCCAACAGATGTATGCGGTGCAAGACCAATGATAAGATGACCCACAAGATCATCAGTACTTCTCACATTGTAAAATGGCGGTCGCCCAAAAAGTTTTGCAAGTTCTCTGTCAATGTATTGACAGACAAAAACAAGACTATCTCCACATTCTTTGGGAATTATTACATCCTGGACTCTGAGCTCAACAAGCTGATTAGAATTTTGTAGTGGATTGCCGTTTGTATCATGAGTATATCCAAGCTCAACTAGTTTTTCTGGTGTCACTCCAATCCAAGATGGCCTAAAGTGTGAGAGTGGTGCATTGGTTGTATCAAATCTTATTGTACCATCCTTGAAGACATTAAGTCCAAGACTTTGCCTTATCAGACCCTTTTCAAGCGGTTCTGGTACCCTATCTTGGTTTATGAGCTCTTTAACACCCTTGAATGGTTCCTGAGCCCTAAATCCAGTCCTTTCCTGAGCAGCATACAAGAGATCTTTGAGAGGAAATGAGCGATATGAGTGCCCAAGTGCCCTAGACTTGCATTTTGGGCAATAATCTGTCTCAATCTCATCTCTGCATTTTTTACATATGAAAATTGTACTTGTTTTTGTATTACATTTGGGACATGCTATGCTAATAGAAGGAGTGTTACACTTTTTGCAGAATCTATTGTATATGTTACAGTAAAAGTTTGGCTGTTTTGCTGCCTTGAGCAAATCACGAGATGCTCCACCTTTGTTTCCTACTGGAAATAAAGTATGTACCGGAGGCTTCATTTTTCGTAATGCAGCTTTTTCTGGTCTTCCGACCCTTACTCCAATAGAAGTTGAAAATTTATTTGGTATTTTTATGCCAGATGATTTTGTTATAATTTGTGGAATAGAAAGATCTTTTTCAAGTTGGATTTGTTTTCTAAATAACAAATAGAAAAAGACCTTGGCCTCTATGTCTTTTAGAAGAAGATTGTCTCCTGCAACTTCATGTGGAACACCCAATTTTTCCAGAACATCTTTTGCATCCATTGGATAAATAATGAGATCTGAATCAAATTTTGTAGGTTTGAGAATTTTTTCAAATTCTTCAATTGTGATTTGATCCCAATAGTACAGATAATGTGGATGAAGACCAATACCAAAATTCAATGATATTCTAAAGGCTTCTTCCAGGTCTGGTATCTTGGATACATAACTTAGAAGTTCAGTGTCATTTGGTTCGTACTTGAGTACTTTGTCGTGTAGTTCCTGAGCCCAAAATTCTTCTACATATCCAGTTGGTACAAGCTCGGCATTATTTTCTAAAAAGTCTCCATAGCTTATCAAAATGTCACCAAGATGCAAAATCTTTGCAATCTGCGGTTTCAGGGAAATTCCATGTGTAGTATTTTTTATTTTTACAACATTTCCATTTGTTAATCTAACAATAGGAGTGTCAATCGAGTCCACAAAGGCTACAGTCGAGGCTTTTCCAGGCACATCAAGCTTAATCTGAGTGCCTACGGCTATTGCATGGTCAAGTATCTCTGCAACTACAGGATGAATACCAATTGAGGCAAATCCAGTATTGCAGGAACGACCATATCTTAGTCGGAACCCCCCAAGCTTTTTGGGCATGGAAAGCACCGATCTTCCTGTAATCACTTCTCTCATTCTATGTGCTGCTGCATCGGCATCACCTGTTTGAATGGCCCCCTTGAGGTCTTTGAGCCAATCCCAGCCATCAAGTTTGTACAATTCAATGAGTTTGAGTAGTTTACGGGATCTCCCGATTAAACCATCATTTAGAACACGAAGGGCACCACCACGAACCCTATTGGTACCTATTCTCACCATGTTTCTGTGGCTTACAATCTCAACTAGGTCAGTATCTACACCATCAAGTTCCACTGGAAGATTAGAGATGACATTTATCACATCTTGATCAGGAACATGGAACTGAAAGCTTCCAACTTCTCTTTCGTATACCCTCAGCTCTTCTACAAACCTACCAGTCTCATCATCAAACGAATTTGCTTGATATTTTGCAAGTCCAGCTATCTTTCGTACATGATCTGCAATGAGCATAGTGGAGGCAGCCTCTGTTCCTCCTGCTGACCTGATAGGGCCTGCAAATGATACAGACAAGTATTCAGTACCATCTGCATTTTTCTTGATTAGAACCTCACTAATGCCTTGAAGGGGAGCAATAGTAACTCCTTCTGTAACTATGGCCAAAGCCACACGCACTGCAAGATCAAGTTTTTCCTGAAGACCAGTATCAGGTTCAGAGTACTTGCCTTGTGCTATATCTTCTGCAAGCCTTAATGCAGCTAATTCTTTTGTGGTATTTTGAATAAGAGATCTTAGATTGTCAGTTACGTCAATGTCGTGCATTTTGGATACACGATCTGCAAGATCAAAAGCGATCTTGGGCTCTACCATTCCAGAAGAATCTGCAAGTGTTGCCTTGGCAGATGCGGCTTGTTCAAAAATAGTAAAGACTTCTTCTGATATCTTGGTGTAATATGCAAAATAGTCTTGAGGCATTGGGACCTCTTTGAGTCTCAATGCTAGGTTTTCAGACATGTTATTTCCTTATGGATTGGATGGCTTTTACGATATCGGAAATTGTTTTGAAACTTCCGCCCTTCTCAATGAAAGTCCCAATTACAATGGCATCTGCACCAGCTTTTGCTATCTGCTCAGCAGTTTCTGGGCTTCGAATACCTCCACCCACTATAAGAAATCCTTTGAAAAGTTTCCTTACTGCAGCAACCATCTCAGGTTTCACGTTAGATTTTGCACCAGAACCTGCTTCCAAGTACACAAATCGCATTCCCATGAATTGAGCAGATAAAGCATACATGACTGCTAGACCTGGCTTGTCAAAGGGAATTGTTCTCACAGAACCTACATGCCAGACAGTGGTTCCTTCACCA
The DNA here is from genome assembly GCA_035255545.1 of Nitrosotalea sp. Classification (GTDB taxonomy): domain Archaea; phylum Thermoproteota; class Nitrososphaeria; order Nitrososphaerales; family Nitrosopumilaceae; genus Nitrosotalea. The sequence goes on from DATEZN010000172.1 coordinate 8,562, forward strand.
ATAATGATATAGGCTGTAGGAAGAGGTTCAAGACCAAACCTTAGAACGCTTGGTGCTCCTAGGGCTTGTGCCTGTGAGATAAAGTATGGATTATCCGAGTTCAAAAGTGAGCTGAAAAGTATTGCATCAGCGCCAGGAACTACGCCTGTAACGTTTCCAGGAAAGAGAATTACAGGTATCTTGACTGCTTTTTTGATACTAGATACAGTCTCAGTCATAGTAAGTTGATCAACAGCCGATGAACCACCAACTAAAATTGCAGAGGCGCCATTTTTTTCCGCTTCTTTTGCTAATGTTGAGGCAGAACGTCCTGCAGAATTTTCAGAATCTATTAACACAAAGAGAAGTGTTCCTTTTTTCTTTCTTGTAGCGTGAAGATAATTCTCTGTCTTTTGCATATGGATGGTTGAATACCTATTGATTAAAAGTTTAATTGAATATAGTTATACAGATTTGTATAGCTATGAGCCATCTCCCAGATGATAATTTTAGTAATATTATTAGACAAATTATAAAAAAATCATTGTTTACTGAAAGACAAATTGCAATTATTTTAAAACGTAGGGACCTTGTAGACTCGCAGTTTACTATCAGTAAAGGGGCATTTTATCGACAGGTAACTCAATCTAAAGACAAGTTGACTGCACTATGCTATTCATGGATCCTACTCAGGAGCCTAGGCGTGCTTAGTACTGATGATATGGATGTGATAAATCGCCTTTCTGACCAAGTTTCTGTGATACAAAGTAGTGATGTTTTTCCAGAACGTGAGGAACAAATCATGTCTGTGATACAAGAAGTACTAAAACGGACTTGCAATCTATGATTTGGCTTCAAAAATAGGCATGTTTTGACAAAAGGTTGTGATAAGATGTGATGAGATATGTTTGACATTGATGTGTAAGATGTGAAATAATTTTACTCAAACATGATAAATCACATCACTTGACGTTACATCGTGATGTTAGTAGACATACCAGACGTAGGAGTGATTTTAAGCGTATTTGCGTCATTTATTGGTGGATTAGTAGCTATTACGGTGTACAACAAGGTAAAGCCACGACTAAAATCAGATGCAGAAAATGCAAAAATTCTAACAGAACGCTTACAGTATTATGAAAATTTGTTAATTGATATGAAAATTCGTTTAGATTCAGTAGAAATGGCACAAGAAACCCAGGAAATTCCTCAGGCACAAATTCCAAAGCCAAAGGAGCAAAAAGTACAGCAAGAGCCCCCAGTAATGATCAAAGAGGAGAAGCAAAAGGAGAGAATTCAGAATATGCAGTTTGGAAATGTCACTGATCATGTTCTACGCTTAATCACAGAGAAGCCGATGACATCACGTGACATACAAATCACATTGGGAAGGACTAGAGAACATACATCACGTATGCTAAAGAAGTTGTTTGAGGAAGGTTTGGTCGAAAGAGACATGACAACAAAGCCATTTTCTTACAAGATAACTGACAAGGGCCTTACAAGAATAGGGGTTGTCAAGATGGCGCCAGCCCAATAACTTTTAGAACACCAATAGTTTTCAGATCAAGAAATTAGGACTGACCTGATTATTTTCTAATTAATTTAATCTACAAACTCTCTAGTTTTCTATCAAAGTCATCAAAAATCATTATATTTTAATAATCTTAGTTAATTATAAATTCTTAAATTATTGTTCTTATAATGTAATAACGTGTCTAATGAACAATTAATCAAAATTACCACTGCAGGAACAATCTCAATCCCTAAAGACTTTAGAAAGTTCTTGGAACTTCAGAAAGGAGACTATGTAAAGATCACAATAGATGGTGATCATCTAGTGGTCAAAAAGGTAGTAATCTCCTAAGGCCCACTCTTTTCTCTCTGGGCTATCTTTAGTATCTGGTAGGCCCACTCTTTTCCTTGTTTTTCCCTAGCTACCCTACCCTTTACCGCAAATCTGGATAGATAGGTAGAGATCACACTGAGCTTAATTGGCTCCTCATACTCATCTTCGTATTTTTCCAATATCATGGAGGAGGTAAATTTGCCTATGGGGAAATTCTTGTCTATTACATTCCATATCTTGGCTCCTATGGAATCTAATTGGGCTCCTCCCCCCTCTGGTTCTTCTATGTTCATAAGGTTCATCAATTCGAATATCTTTAGCATCTTTTCACGGGTAACATTACCCTCTAGGCTAAAGTTGTACTTGGCTCCATCCGAGTCCTCCAAGTCTATTCTGATTCTTTTTCGGGCCATTGGGATCGATCTGGTTAACTGTTAACACTTGAACAGATCATAGAAGATTTGTTAACTAGTGGGTTTGTTAACATTCACTGCCTAGCCCATGCCTGGCTGTTTTTGGCATCTTAACAGGCCTTACGAGTCTTATATCCAAACAAGCCCATATTTCATGCCTAGAGTGGAAATAAGGGGGTATTCTTTAGGATGTTAACAATGTTAAGAGCCATCTTCACGCCTGGACTGGAAATAAAGGGGTCATTTGGGGCTTTTCAGGACCTAATATTAACAGAAAGTTAACTAATTGTTAATGTCTTACTAGGAAGACTCACACACCTATACTTCCACTCTAGCTTTATTTAAAAAATTTTTTTAATGAAAATAAAAATAAAAATAATTAATGATATACTAAATTTGGTTTAGTTATTCTATTCTAATCTAATTAATTGAGTAGAGTCCTTATGTGGATAGAGAAGAAACAGTGGTGTGTGGGTCAATGACAAAAGATCCAATTGATAAATTATTGGATGATGCACAAAGTGGAAAGTCATTATTCAAAAATCGTGAAGTCCTACATTTTACATTTATTCCTGATGTAATTTTACACCGAGTGGATGAACAAAAAAAGGTCACTCAATCACTATTACCATTATTAAAAAAATCACGTCCTTCCAATCTACTAGTTTATGGAAAACCAGGTACGGGAAAAACTCTAGTAGTAAAGAAAGTTCTTGGTAAGATACAAGAACGAGTTAAGGATAATTCTTTTCCAATTCAATTACTTTATGCTAACGCAAAAGAAGAGACCACTCTCTACGGATTACTAGTAAAATTGGGTAGGCAATTGGGGCTTACATCCCAAAAAGAACTACCTTCTACAGGGCTTTCAATTAGTGAAGTATTCAATCGTATTATTACAGTAATTGAGAAAGACGGTCTAAACACGGTGTTTGTAATCGATGAGATTGATTATCTTGTGGAACTTGTCTCTAAATCAGGTAAAGACGTATTTTATTCACTAACTAGGGCCAATGAGAGGCTAAAAAAAGGCACATTAACCTTGATAGGAATTTCAAACGATCTTACATTCAAAGAACGCCTAGATCCTAGAGTTCTAAGCAGTTTGAGTGAGGAAGAGGTAATCTTTACCAATTATACTGTTGGGCAGATCAACGAGATACTTGAAGAACGTATCAAGGTCGCCTTTATACCAAATACTGTAGAGCAAGCAGCCCTAAACCTATGCTCTGCCATGTCTGGTCAAGAACATGGAGATGCAAGAAGAGCAATTGACCTTTTGCGTGTTGCAGGTGAGATTGCCGAGCGTGAACAATTTGATACAGTAACAGAGGACCACATACGAAGAGCCTCTCTTAAGATGGAGGAAGATAAGGAAACTACTGCATTGAATTCATACCCATTACATGAAAAACTACTCATACTTGCAGTAATGAAGGCAAGCGGAAATACAACCGGCGAGATATACCAATCATACAAAAATCTCTGTAAAATTACAAGACAAAAAGAACTAACCCAGCGTAGAATTACACAAATGCTAAGTGAGATAGAAATGACTGGATTAATCACAGGAAAAATTATTCATCAAGGAATGCATGGAAGAACAAAAAAATTCAATCTTACACTAAATGCTGATACTGTAAAAAAAGCATTCAAGGAAGATCTGGCTTTAGAAGATCTCGTGTAATCTTAGATAGAATTTTCTGTAAAGTCTTTTGTAAAAACCTTCATTGTGGCAAGGTTTACAATAATAGCAATTCCTGGTGTAGGGCTGATTCCAACACTTGCTTGAAATGGAGTCTGGCTCTGCCATGCGCCAGAGTTTACAATCAATGTTCCCTTGTACATATCAAGCTCAACAACATGGATATGGCCAGAATGTAAGATGTCTGGAACTTCAGATATTACCATCATGTCTTCCAATTCTGGTGCAATCGGAGTTCTCTTGCCATATATTGGACTTAGATGCCTAGTTTTTAGTAAAACCCGCATGGCTTTTGCTGGTTGTGCATAGCTCAATCCTGGTGTGCTGCCAACAACATCATCAAGACTTTGACCATGGAACATCAGTATCTTTACGCCATTTAGCTCAAGCAGGGATGGATTTCCCAACATGAAAAAATTCTCTCTATTCCAGAGGTGCATGTTGTGCTTTTCTGGAATTGCGGGCTGGGGTAGAGCTCTTCTTCCTGGGTCGTGGTTTCCAGGAATGATAAAGACCTTGATGTGTTTTGGGATCTTGTCTAAAAGCTCTGTAGCCTTTGCCATCTGTTGGTTTACATCTAGCAGTAAGAGCTCCTTGTCCTGATTTGGGAAGATACCTATTCCATCAATAATGTCTCCACCTACTAGGACAAACCTGACCTTTCGTGCTATTGGATCAGGGCTTGAAAGCCATGAAACAAATTCTGCAAACTCTTTTTCCATAAAGAATTTGCTTCCCACGTGCAAATCTGAAATAAAGACAGCATAAGTCTCAGTCTTTGAACGATTTGCTATATGCTCAGGTATGTCTGGAACAAGGATTTCTTTAACAAAAAATCCACCATTCTTTCCACTTGCAATTGATACCATGACAAACTGATCAATCTGTAGAGAGTTTGCGGTTTCCTGGATCTCTTTATTGAAAATTAGCAATTCTATTGAGCCTGAGGGATCATCTATGACCAATTTTGTGACATCCCTGTCTATTCTTCTATCCATCAATAGACCCGCGATGTAAGTTTCATCATCCAACTTACCATTTGTCACGTTTGAAATGGGAGTTAGTTTCTTTGACTGTGAACGCTGCATCATAATTTTAAGCAATTTTGCATATCTGTCTTTGAATAATGCATGAAAACCTTCAATCCCTTCTGCAGATGTAACCTTTTTCGTAGGATCAAACAAAATCACATGATTATTTTCAATACTGTCATCTATTTCTGATTCTACAAACATTTTGAGGTCACTTTGATTAATCAAAAACATATTTTGTTTAGCTTTTTCCCTAACCACTTGTTTGATTATATTCTGAAGTTCTTTTACATCAATTTTTTCTAATATCTTAAACGCATCAGGATGAATCTGAAATCCTTTACTCAATGCATAAGTTATGGCCGAGGAAACTTCTTCTTTCAACAAGGTCTCATAATACGACTTTTAATTAAATCTGATCCAACCACCAACCTCAAATATAGTTCTCTTAAAAATGGATTATTGTTCGGTAGACCAAGAGTCCTAGTATTTGTTATTTTTATTGGAATTTTCTCTTTATCTTATTTAATCGGAACTCAAAGCAAATTATCTGATGAGGAATCACAAACATTTCTAAAAGAATTTCAAAAAGTAGTTCAAGGTATTGATGCCATAGGAATTTTTGAACACAACGCATCAGTTGCATTGCCCATGTTTATTCCAGGTGCAGGACTGGCCTGGGGTTCATTTGCAGCTTGGTCAACAGGGGTTGCGTTTGAGGCTCTAGTGACAACAACTCCAACACTTGCAAAAGTTCCTCCACTGGCATTACTCTACTTGTCTCCCTTTGGCATAATGGAGCTTGTGGCCTATTCAATTGGAATGTCAAGAAGTCTTTTGCTTATACTTGTAATAGTAAGAAAAAAATCTCTAAAAACCGAACTACGTCAAACTGCTATAGAAATAGGAATTGTCTTGGCTCTTCTGCTTGCTGGGGGATTTATTGAATATTATATGATTCAACAATTTGGATCAAATGTAATTCATCCAAAAACTAGTCTGTAAAGACAATTAACCGGGAATTGCCTAATTGTGTGATAAATTATACCTAGTGATTAAATATGCAATAAGGGGTTGGATAATCTAATGAAATACGTATTTCTGTTTCTAATGGTAATTGCAGGACTTGTTGCTACTACAATGTATTTACCTAATGCCTATTCTGATTTCTCATCTAATGGAAAGTACTTGATTGATGCTTCAGGCTATCTTGCAGGAAACAAAACCATTTTTGATTCAAATATTGCTTTACAAATTACAGCAGGAGCTAACAATGGTACCAGCATGCAAGCCACACTTGATAATGGTCTTGTTACTGTAGCAAATACACAATATCTTAATTCTGGATTATGGCAAGTCGCAATCTTACGAGATAACAAATATTTTGTAATACAAGGCAACGCACAAGATGAAAACGGAAATATGATTCATCTTAATTTGTTTGGAAGAATAATCGGTAGCAACCAAGATGGTTCTGTTTTTACCATATCAGGAAAGATAACTGGATCTGAAACTATGAAAGCAAGTTACAGTGCTAAAGTATTATCTGCGGGTACTGTAACCACAAAACCAATTACATCTACTACCCCATCTACCACTACAACTACGCCGTCATCATCTACAGTGGTGAACATAAGCATTCTACAAGGTGCATCTAATATTAACAACCAAGTCCACTATTCACCATCAAATGTACAAGTAGCTCTTGGTACCACTATAGTTTGGACTAACAATGATTTGGTTCCACATAGAATAATGAGTGGTGTGGCATCAGCATTAACCACTAATCAATCAACTACTACACTTACTTCTGATGGTAAGATTGACAGCGGTGTAATAGCTCCAGGACAATCATTCCAGTATACAATAACTAGTTTTGATACTACTCAATCGCTAGATCCTAGGGTTGCAGCACGTTACAACATTCCACAAGATGAAACAGTAGGCGACATTACATTCTTTGATCCCACTTACCAATTCATGGTGGGAATAATTGCACCACTCTCACAATCATCAACTATGCAAGCACAAACAGCTCAAATGAGCATACTAAACGGCGCAACAAATTCTAGTAAAGTGCAGTTCCTTTCACCATCATCACTCCAAATTACACCAGGTACAGTTGTAGTTTGGACTAACAATGATTCTGTTCCACATAGTATAATGAGTGGCCAATTAATATCAACAACCGAAAGTGCTGGTGGAAAAGGTGCTGCTGGACAAACAGTTAGTCCACACTTTATTTCAGATGGAAATATTAACAGTGGTCCAATAGCTCCGGGACAAAGCTATCAAACTACTTTTAGCAGAACTGGTTCTACACAAATCTTTGATCCATCATATACATGGATAAATGGAATTATCATTTCATCACCTGCAACCACAACTCAAATTGCTCCAGTCAAAATTAGTATAAACCCAGGCTCATCATCAGCAAAGGGAAGTGCAACTCAACAGACGTATAATCAGTACAATACATACTATACACCAGATACCATACAAATAGTTCCTGGCACTCCTATTATTTGGACTAACAATGATTCTATAGCTCATACCATTTACAGTGGTGTTAGTACACAAAAAAATACTAATCCATTTACCCCTGATGGAAAGATAGCAAGTGGTACGATTGCTCCAGGACAAACATTCATGGTTATTGTAAATGATACTGGAATTGTTAGATTTTATGATCCGCAGTATACTTGGATGAACGGTTTGATAATTTCAATGCCACCGACCTCATCATATGTAATTGGTAACGCACCACCTCAATAACTAAACTTTGAACTTCAAAATTATTTGAAATTAATATATGATTCTAGCTTTGTCTGATCAAAAACCATTACAGAAAGATCAGAGAATTGTTTTCCTTCCAAATCTTTAACCTTGCCAATAAAATGTGTCTCTTTCTCGGTAGTTAGAAATTCAAAGACATGTACTTTCATCTTTGAAGTGTCAAAACCATGATCTTTTAGGTATATTGCTATCTCTGATTGCATAAAATGCTTGGAGGGTTCTTTTGGCCAAGGTCTTGGTACAAGTATTACACTGAATCCATCGATGAGTGCCTTTTGAAGTTCAAGTTTCTTTTCCTCTATGCTTGTGGAAATGTGCATAGTGATGACCTTGCTCTTGTCTGTTGGCACTTTTGCCTTTGATGCGGCAACCTGTGTGGAACTAATTCCTGGAATAATTTGTACATCACCAAATATCTCAATTAATCTGTCTACAACTTCTGATTCTGAGAAATTTACATCTCCTGTAAAAGGAACAACACATGTCTTGTTTCCCAAAGTCTTTGAGACCTTTTGATATGCCTCTTCCTGATCCTTCATCGTAATTTCATGTATCTCTTTATTGTTCAAGAGAGCCTCTATCGTTTTGAGCGTGTATTTGTATCCAATAACAATATCAGAATTTAGTACCACTTCTTTTACTATCTCAGTTACATATTTTGGTGATCCTGGTCCAACACCAACAGCATAGACCTTTCCCATAAATGCCGTTTTGTAATGTTCAATATATTTCAGCAATGCAGAATTCTATTTTACCAAACATCGTCAACTTCATCAAGTTCTTTGAATTCCTCAACAGGCTTTTCACGCATCACCTTCAATCTAGCAATATCTCTATCAAAGAACATGTCTATTGACCAATCCAGAAAAATTCTTACTTTTTTATCCAATCGTGGAATTTTTGAGAGATAAATTACCCTCCAAAGCATCCATGCAAAAATTCCATGCAAATGAATTCCAAACATGCTTGCAATTGCACTCCGTTTTCCTATTACTGCCATCTGGCCTTTAGGCGAATACACAAATTTTTCTTTCTCTTTATTTGTGATTAAAGCACGAAGATTTTTTGCAACAATTTCAGCTTCTGATTCTGCACTTTGTGCTGTTGGTGGAAGAGGCCTGTTTGTTTTGGGATCAATGAGATAGCAACAATCTCCGACTGCAAAAACTTCAGGAAAGTCAACTGCTTGAAGAAATTCATCTACCACAATTCCGCCTCTGTTGGTTTTGAAGACTGATTTTTTTATAATGTCTACAGGTGTGACACCTGCAGTCCACACCAAGGTTCTTGTCTGTATTGAATTTACCGAAGATTGTTTATTGGGATCTGTAGATGGTTGAGCATCTTCGATTAAAACTTCATCACCAGTAAAACTAGAAAGTTTTGTACTGACCTTCACCTCTATTCCACGTTCATGAAGTTTTTCCAAAGCAAATTTTGCAAGCTTTTCATTAAAGCCTGGAAGTATTGCTGCCATTGCCTCAAGAACAATAACTCTGATGTCAGTTTTTTCAATATTGGGATAAAATTTTCTAGCATCATGTAACAAGTCCATTAATTCTCCTGCAGTTTCTATACCTGCAAATCCTCCCCCGACAATCACAAAAGTAAGCAAGCTTTTCTTGAGGATGGGATCAGTTTCATTATCTGCTTGCTCTAGCATGTCTATGACTCTATTTCGCAATACTACTGCATCATTGAGAGTTTTCATTGAATAAGCTAATTCTTCTAATTTATCCATTCCAAAGAAATTTGTCTGACTACCAAGAGCCAAGACAAGATAATCATAATGTAATGAAAT
>DATEZN010000173.1:0-2679 GCA_035255545.1 Nitrosotalea sp.
TTACACTCGTGACGTAGGGAGAGGGGTGGCACGTATAGATTATGACTCTATGGATTCGCTAGGAGCTTCAACAGGCGATGTTATCGAAATCAAAGGAAAACGAAGAACTGTAGCCAAATGCTTGCCACTTTATCCTTCTGATGAAGGAAAGGGGATTATCAGAGTAGATGGGCTAGTTCGAAATAATGCAGGAATTGCAATAGGTGATACTGTTGCTGTTAGAAAGATTAAGGCAGTCGCTGCTGAAAAAGTGGTTGTAGCCCCGCTTGAAGCAATACCGCCAATTGATGAAAGATATCTTGCCGATGCATTAGAAAGTGTTCCATTGATAAAAGGAGATAATGTGATGGTTCCTTATATTGGAGGAAGACTAACTTTTCAAGTCATTGGAGTTACACCGGCAGCTGATGCTGTGCTTGTAACACAAAAGACAGTATTCCACATTGCAGAAAAAGGAGAGACCCTTCGTGGCGTACCACAAGTAACCTACGAGGATATTGGAGGATTAACTGACGAAATTAAGAAAGTTCGCGAAATGATAGAACTCCCACTAAGACACCCAGAGATTTTTGAAAAACTTGGAATTGAAGCTCCAAAGGGAGTGTTATTGTATGGACCTCCAGGAACTGGTAAAACATTACTGGCAAAAGCAGTTGCAAATGAAAGCAACGCACATTTCATTAGCATATCAGGACCAGAGATAATGAGCAAGTTTTACGGTGAAAGTGAAGCTAGACTAAGAGAAATTTTCAAAGAGGCAAAAGAAAAATCACCATCCATCATATTTATTGACGAAATTGATTCCATTGCTCCAAAAAGAGAAGAAGTTACTGGCGAGGTAGAAAGAAGAGTAGTTTCCCAATTACTATCTCTAATGGATGGTCTAGAAGCTAGAGGAAAAGTAATTGTCATATCTGCAACCAACAGACCAAATGCAATTGATCCAGCTCTTAGAAGACCTGGAAGATTTGATAGAGAAATTGAGATCAAGGTACCAGACAAGAAGGGTAGAAAAGACATCTTGATGATACATACAAGAAACATGCCACTAAGTGACGATGTCAACGTAGACAAGATTGCTTCAATAAGCCATGGCTATGTCGGAGCTGATTTAGAATATTTGTGTAAGGAAGCTGCAATGAAGTGCCTTAGAAGATTACTTCCAGAACTAAATATGGAAGATGAGAAACTTCCACCAGAAACACTTGACAAATTAATAGTCAACGGAGATGATTTCCAGAATGCCATAAGAGAGGTCACTCCATCAGGAATGCGCGAAGTATTCATTGAGAATCCAGATGTAAGCTGGGATGAAGTTGGCGGACTAGAAAGTGTCAAGCGTGAGTTACAAGAAGCTGTTGAATGGCCAATGAAATATCCCACTCTATATTCAAAGTTAGGACACAGAATGCCAAGAGGAATATTGTTGCACGGTCCTAGTGGAACTGGAAAAACCCTAATGGCAAAAGCTGTTGCAACTGAAAGTGAAGCTAATTTTATTTCTGTAAGAGGACCAGAATTACTATCAAAATGGGTAGGAGAATCCGAACGCGGAATAAGAGAAATATTTAGACGAGCAAGACAGGCATCGCCATGTGTAATATTTTTTGATGAAATTGATTCCATTGCTCCAATACGTGGAGTTGGAGGAGAGACAGCAGTGACAGAAAGAGTGGTAAGTCAGCTTTTGACTGAATTAGATGGTATAGAAAGTTTGCACGGAGTAGTAGTACTTGCTGCAACCAACAGAGCAGATATGATAGATACAGCATTGCTAAGACCTGGCAGATTTGATAAGATAATACTTGTTCCATTACCAGACAAAGAAGGAAGGAAAAAGATTTTGGCGATAAATACAAAGGAAATTCCAGTAATAAGAGAATCAATGACAAACGGCATAAAGAATCCAGACTTTGTAGACATTGACAAAATTGCAGAAGCAACAGATGGAATGAGCGGTGCAGATGTTGCATCAATAGCAAACACTGCAGTATCACTTGTAATACACGAGTTTCTTGACAAGTATCCTGATCAAAAAGAAGCTGAAAAACAGGCTACAGAGGCAAAGGTAACCATGAGACATTTTGAAGAGGCTGTGAGAAAAGTAAAGACGCAAAAGGAATTAAAGATAGGCGAAAAAGTCGCAGTTCCGTACTATAGGTAATTTTAATAAAATAACTTTTCTAGTTCTAGTAGATGTCACAATTTGGATACAAGGGCAAAGGGTTAGAATTTCTTACAAGTAACAAGATAACAATAGGAAGTCAGGTAAAGATTTACTCAGATTCAATTTATTCAGGAGTCATAATGCCAAGATATGAACACAGTGACGACCGCCACATTGTTTTGAAATTAAAGAGTGGATACAACATTGGGTTAGAACTTGACAAGATAAAAAAAATAGAGGTAGAAGCAGAACCTGCAATAAAAAAAGAAACAACATACAATTCACAGCAAAATCCAAAACTTCCAAAAATTCTCCTCTTGTCAACAGGAGGAACTATTGCAAGCAGAATAGATTATAGAACAGGTGCAGTTACTCCGGCTCTCAATGCTGCAGAGCTCAATGCAAGTGTTCCTGAACTTGCAACCATTGCGAACATAGACACTGAAGTACTTTTTTCGGAATATTCTGAAAATTTGCTTCCCCAACACTGGATAAAGATTGCAGAAAAACTT
>DATEZN010000174.1:0-4301 GCA_035255545.1 Nitrosotalea sp.
ACAAGAATATTTTTGGAACACAATTTCATCCAGAGATGAGTGCAGACGGAAGATCTCTTTTAGAAAAATTTTCTTCCATTAATGGTATTAATACTGCATAAATTATTGGTTCCTTGATGGACCCAACCCATACACTAGAGATACCACTTGTACAAGAGGAAAACATTTGTCTGCCACTTGTTGTAAGTGCAGTATCAAAATACTGGGGAGTGGACTTGCCGCTAAAAGAAGCTGCAGAGATTGCAAAAAAATATCAAAACATGAAAGGAAGCATACTCATCGAGGGAGTTGAGCTTGCAGAAAGACATGGCCTTGCTGGTATTATAGTAAATTCTACTCTAAAAGAACTCAAAAAAATGATTGACGTTGGTGTTCCACCAATTGTCATCTTGCCTGGCGTAAAAGATGTGGTACAGCATGCATCACTGATTGTGGGATACGATGATACTGAAAAGACAATCTTTCATTATATACCAGAGCCTGAAAAGATTGGGGCAATACCTGAGAAGATATTTGATGAACAGTGGAACGAAGATGACAGGCTGATGATCTTGCTTGTTCCACAAGACATACTGCCAGATATCAATACATTTGATGAGAAAAAAATAAAATCAAACAGGCTGTGTTTTGATGGAGAAAAACTGCGACTGCAGGGCAAAATTGATGAGGCAATGGATACACTACGACATGCGCTTGATATTAACAAGTCAAACTCTACTGCAATGTGTCTCTTGGCAGGAATGCTAAACGACCAAAACTCTAGCGAATCTGTATCTTACTATAACAAAACTATAGCAATCCATTCAAAATATTATCTTGCATACAGGGGGCTTGGAAATTATTATCTCAAGACAAAGGACTATGCAAATGCAGAAAAATACTATACACTTGCACTAGATGTTGATTCTACAAGATTTGCACCAATCTACAAAAATCGTGGATTGGTAAGATATGAGCAACAAAAACTTGGTGCTGCAAAACAAGATTTTCAAAAATATCTGGAGCAGATGCCTGAAGCACGTGACAGGGCTGGAATTGAACAAGCAATATCAGAACTGTGATTTGTTCACAAAAGATTTAACATACATTTTGCAATCAAGAAATGAATGGCATGCATTTTTTGCAATATTGTAAACGGAACAATTCCTGCAAAAAAGCTATATGAGACAGAAAACTCTCTTGCTTTCTTAGATGCCTTTCCGCTCGCACGGGGACACACTCTGGTGATTCCAAAGAATCACTATGAAAAAGTCCAGCAGATGAGCGAGCAAGACAACAAGAGTCTCTTTGAGGCAGTACAGGTAATGACTGGGAAACTTGAGTCCATCTCTTCATCGATATTGATTGCAATCCATAATGGAAAGGAAAGCGGACAAGAAGTACCGCATGTACATGTGCACCTTGTACCCAGAAATGCATCTGATGGTGCAGGACCAGTTCATAGTATGTTTTCAAAAAGACCGTCCCTTGATGAAGATGAATTTGAAAAGATTGTAAAAGTTATTGGAAACAAATGATGCGGAGTGCGGGAATTGAACCCGCGACCTTCAGCTTGGGAAGCTGACGTCCTACCAGGCTGGACTAACTCCGCTTGAACAAAATTTGGTGCCTAACATTATATAGTTTGGTTGGCAAATTAATTCATGGATGCAAAATGTCCAGAATGTGACAAGGTTGCAATACTTGATGACGACATAACAAGTGTCAAATGTCCACACTGTGGGTTTGAGGCAAAATATGATGACTATCTTGTTTTGATGCGAGAAAAGGTTGGAGACATGGCAGAAAGTTTCCAGTTTGATAGAACTGGTTAAGTTACCAAAACGAACCCTTGTCTGAGCAATCCAAGTGTGCTCCACAATTTGTGCATATCATGTGACAGGCTTGCATTGAAACCATTATCTTGTCACAACGAGGACACTTGATTGATTCATTCAATGATAGAACAAACGCGTTTGCATTTTTAAAAGATTTAGGTACAAAGATTAATTAATAGTTTAAAGATTTTTTTTACTACTTGGCTACATTCAAGCTAAACATATCGGATAAAAAAGGAAGAACCATCACCAAAGAGGTAAAGGAAAAGGAAGCAGGACCATTTTTGGGTGTAACAGTAGGTGTTGAACTTGATGCTGCATTGATAGGCGAAGCAGGTAAGCTAAAGATAACTGGCGGCAGCGACAAGTCAGGAGTTCCACTAAGAGGAGATATTCACGGTGGTGCAAGAAAATACATTTTATTATCAAAGGGTGTCGGATTGCGTGATGCTGAAAACGGACAACGAATTCGCAAACTTGTAAGAGGCGGTACTGTAACAGAAGAAGTCTATCAACTAAATTGTTCTTTTGATGGCGAACTCAAGATAGAAGAAAAACCAGCTGAAGAAACTGCCGAGAAAAAGGCATAGGTTAACATATTCGCTTTTTGTATATTTGTACGTGCACTGGAAAGAAACTCTTCCTGAATGGTATGTAAAAAAATATGGATACCAACCATGTGTAAACATTGGAACTGCAGGTCACGTCGATCATGGAAAGACTACTCTCATCCAAGCATTGACTGGTGTATGGACCAGCGCACACAGTGAAGAACTCAAACGAGGAATTACAATTAAAGTTGGATATGCTGATGCTGCATTTTACAAGTGTAAGAGCTGTGAAGTTCCACTTGGTTATTCTGTAACACCAAAATGTAACAACTGTGGAAAGGAAAGTGAACTTTCGCGTGTTGTAAGTTTTGTAGACAGTCCTGGCCACGAAAGCCTGATGGCAAACATGTTGTCTGGATCTGCCTTGATAGATGGTGCAATGCTCCTAGTTGCAGCAAATGAAAAAGTTCCACAACCACAGACAAAGGAACACTTGCTTGCATTGCAGACACTTGGGATAAAACAAGTTGTTATTGTTCAAAACAAAGTTGACTTGATATCATATGAGCAAGCCATGGAAAACTATGCGGACATTACAAAATTTGTCAAGGGAACAAGTGCTGCTAAAGCACCAATCATTCCAATCTCGGCACAATCAAAACTAAACATTGATGCATTAATCGGTGCCATTGAAGAGGCAATACCTACTCCTGAACGTGATGATAAAAAAGACACTGTAATGCATGTACTAAGATCATTTGATATCAACAAGCCTGGAACCAAAATTAAAGACATCAAAGGCGGAGTTATTGGAGGAAGTATCATTCAAGGAATATTCAAGATAGGAGATGAAATTGAGATAAAGCCAGGTCTTGCAAATGAAAAGACTGGAAAATACGAATCAATCTTTACAGAGATTGCATCTCTTGGAACTGGTGCAGGTATAGTAAAGGAAGTAAAGGCTGGTGGACTGATTGCACTTGCAACCAAACTTGATCCTACAATGACTCGAAGTGATTCATTGATTGGCTCTGTGATAGGAAAACCAGGTACTCTGCCAGAAAATTCTTACAATGCAAAAATTGAGGTAAATTTGTTTGATACTGCAGTGGGCTCTGGTGAAGAGATCAAAGTCTCTGCAATCCAGACAGGCGAATCCTTGAGACTAAGTCTTGGTACCGCACCATTGTTATCCAAAGTAACAAGTGTAAGGGGTAAAACAGTTGAGCTACAGTTCAAAAGACCTGTATGCATCTTTGAGAACAGCAAGGTAGCAATAAGTCGAAGAATATCTGAAAGATGGCGACTGATTGGTGCTGGTGTATCAAGTGGTTAAGGTAGTTTGCGATTCTAGTTTTCTTGTACTTGTTGCCTCTACTAGGATAAAAAATATCTCAAATGTAGAAACAGAGATTGGAGCCTTGGAATATGTTGTGCCAAACATGGTTGTGCAAGAACTGGAACGACTAGCCCTTGATGATAAAAAAAAAGCTCTGCCCAGAATGCACTAAAAATTATTAAAAATTTTCAAACAATTGAGATTTCGGGAAAAACTGTTGATGATGCTTTGGTCTCTTATGTAAAAGAAAATGGTGGTATAGTAGCTACGATTGATGCTGAACTCAAATCGCGAATAAAAAAAAATGGAGGCTCAGTTCTTTCTATTTCAAGTGACAAAATTGTCCTTGAACCAAGTAAGCTTTAATTTTGGCAGAACACAAATTGGAATCATGTTTGAATACAAAGGAATCAAAATACAATGGCTTGGCCATGATTCTTTTCTGTTGGCTGGAAATGTCAGGGTAATAATTGATCCATTCAAAATAACAAAACACGAAAAAGCTGACTTGATTTTAATATCACACAATCACTTTGATCATTGTAACATAGATGATATCAAAAATGTCTCAACGGGGGATACCATAATTATTGC
>DATEZN010000175.1:0-2871 GCA_035255545.1 Nitrosotalea sp.
CTGGATAACTGAATCTAATGGTGAACTCTCAAAATTTGATGGCTTTGTAAGGAGACGATTGTTAGAAACGCGTGTTGGCAAGCATGTGATTTTAGTAGAGTTTGAAACCCAGGCAAAGTTTGAAGCAATGCACAAAACACAAGAGCATTTTAGAATTCAATCAAAAGGTCATTCTTTCATGGAAGGACCACCCAAGCCAACATTTTACGAAGTAGTGTCTCAATAGACAAATGTCTGTGCAAATTTTTCTTTAGGTTTACGAATTATCTGATTGGGTATCATAAATAATGTATCTTCATGTGATTGTTATACACTGCCTCATACTGTGTAACATACCCGCAATGGATGCATGAAAAAAACTGGTCAGTTGGTTGTGTTGGTTGAGGTTCTACCTTAAAGTCATCTATTGCCACTATTGAGATCAAGTTTTTGTTTTGGATGACAGCAAAATGTTTTGCAATTGATAATGAATCAAGAAAATCCTTGATTGCTTTTATGACTTTTGAAGCATCCACCTCCTCATCGCTTATGGAATCAAGTACAAATTCACGTGTTTTTAGTGCTGGTGCTGCTCCTACTTGGTCTGCAGTATAGACTGCAAGGGGAGATTTGAGGGGAAGTATGTCTTTGCAATCTACTGTGATCATACTTGTTTCATCTTTTACATGATATTTTAGTCTAACAATCTAATTTAGTGAAATGTCTTTTAACCTGTAAAATTTTTATCAAAATTTACGCATGATTGTGTTCTGCGTAGGATTTGGGCTAGTAAGATTTACATAAATACTTTGAACTAAATGTGCTGTGGGTACAATTTATGAAAATGCCGCAAATGATTTTCTAGAACTTGCAAGTGAACAGAGACTCAAGATAATATTCAAACTATTAGAACAAAAATCAAAAATTTCAAACATGGCAAAGGAATTACATGCAACAGTACAAGAGGTGCATCGAAATTTTGAACGTCTTTCAAATGCTGGACTTATCATGAAAGACAAGGATGGGTATCATGATCTAACTACATATGGAAAGACAATGTGTACTCAAGTGCCTTCGCTGTTATTTTTATCCAAAAATAGAAAATATTTTGAAACTCACGATTTTGGAGATATTCCGATGAAATTCATACAACGAATTGGCGCTCTTGCTGGTGGTCAGCAGATCAAGGGATTTGTCAATGTGTTGGAACAATGGAAACTTGTGTACAAGAATGCTGATGAATACATCTATGAGATATTTACAGAGGTCCCACTGGATCTTATCGAGCCATTACTTGCAAGAGTAAAACATGGTACGACATTCAACTACATATTTTCCAACAATGTAATTGTGCCAAAGGGCAGAAAAGAACTACTAAACAAGTTAGGGATGAAAGCCTTGCTTGACAAGGGGCTAGTTGAAAGAAAGATGAAAGAGGATGTTAAGGTAGTTGTTGTGCTAAACGAAAAGGAGGCATGTGTGTTGTTTCCAACTCTTGAAGGGGATGCAGATATGCGAGAAATGTTCTATAGCAAAGATCAACTGTTTCACGAGTGGTGTCTTGATTATTTCAGGTACTGCTGGTATAACTCTGGACCATTCCAAGAGAACAAGATTTCAGAGTAAACCGTTATAGATTTAATCTCTTGTTGGTTGTTGAGCTTTATTGCACGAGTCTAGCTTACAGTATATTCGATGTGTCAAATGTGGTCAGTCTTTGGAAATGGAAATATTTGAAAAGAAAACTGAGATTGTGGAAGGATTACTTTCTTGTGTATCTTGTAATGGTAAATATCCTATAATTTTGTCGATCCCTATTCTAGTTGAAGATCTTTCTTCTTTTTTTTCTATTAGAACAAAGCTTGGTGGATATATTTTATTAAATGTGCACAGTCTGAAAATAAAATCTCTGATAAAAAAATCATTACAAGGTATAAAAAAAATTGGAGATGATACAACAGATTTGGAAAAAAACTGGGTAAACATTTACAAGAAAAGCAGGCATTCTGTGTTTGAGAAAAAAATAAAGAACATTATTCAGCGACTTCCTAAATGTAATTTCACAATAGAGCATGGTTGTTCTATAGGTACAATGTCTGATATTCTAGCAAAGCGTCATGGCATGGTATTTGGAATTGATAAATCCTTTTTTGCATTACTGGAAGCAAAGAAACACAAAACAAAAAACATGGATTTCTTTCTAGCAGATTCTCTGTCAAGACCGTTTGGTTCTATGAAGTTTGATCTTGTTGTGGCTCTCAATGTTTTAGAGTTGATTGAACCGCTACCATTTTTAAAAATTATTGATATGCAATCTAGGCGATTTTTACTCTTGTCTGATCCCTATGATTATGATAGGGGGAAAAGTTCTGTTAAAACTAGACTTGATGAAAAAACATTGCGAACAAGACTAGAGCAGATGAAATTCAAGTTAATCTGTGGTACTGGTAAACCAAGTTTTATTTCATGGAAACTAAATGTGAATTTGCGACTTGAATTAAGTTACAAGGTAGATCTAATTCTTGCAGTTATATTGAGCGAACAAGGGCGAATTAAACAAAAATGAAACCCTTGTTGATTGTGTTAGTTGCTGCAGGTGGACTCTTGGGAACTTTCTTGAGATACAAAATGACTGCATCACCATTGCTTTTTGGAAGTCTTCCAGTGAACGTTTTGATTGTAAATATTGTTGGAAGTTTTATTCTGGGATTATTTGCAGTCATGTCTCAACAATGGAGTCTTGATCAAAAATATGCACTGTTGATTGCAATAGGCTTTTGTGGCTCACTTACAACAATGTCGTCTTTTGCCTTGGAGACAAGCAATCTCTTTGAGAGTAGACAACTTGGACTTGTTGGAATTAATATTCTTGCAAATGTGGGATTGTCAATT
>DATEZN010000176.1:0-2161 GCA_035255545.1 Nitrosotalea sp.
TGTTACACTTTTTTTATATATCCCAGTCTACAAGCCATAATGTGTCAAAGTCTAGAAATGGTGTAAAGGCATCATTATTTGGAATACTTGGCGCTTTAGCAGTTATGACAATTCTCATGGTTCCAGCTTATGCAGATCCAATTGTAAAACCAACCAGTGGTGGAACACTAAACGTTGGTTTTGAAACTGATCCTGCTGCTCCAAATCCAGGAGATCAGACACAGCTTAAGATTAGTTTTCTGAATAAAAAAGACAACACAGTACAGCCACATATCGATTACAGAGTTTCGGTAACACAAGGAGATAACCAAATATTTGGAATACCAGTTAGTCATGTTGCCGAACAAGGAGCAGTAAGTATTCCCATTCAATTCCAATCAGCCGGCACATATAATGTCACAGTTGAAGTTCAAGGAATATTATTCCAGCCTATCCCTCCAGAGACAGCAACTTTCACAGTGGTAGTAGGTGGTGGCTCTACAGTGCCAGAGTTTGGCCCACTAGCAGGAATGATTATTGCGATATCAATAACCAGTGTCATAATAATATCAAAAAAAGTCCAGCTCCACATTTAGGCTGCAAAAAAGGCATAGTATAATAATTGTAGCAGGCACAGTTTTTTCATGAATACAGTTCGAATGCCAAAGACAATTAATTTCGGTAAAGATGCTTTATCGGAAACACAATATCCAAAAAATGCTCTTGTTGTAACAACTGCACCACCGGATGTATCAGCCAAGTGGCTTGCAAGAATGAAGATTCAAGATTATATGTTATATGACAAAGTAGAACCAGAACCATCAATTGAAACAGTAAACAAAGTAATGGCAGAATTCAAGCCAAAGAATCCAGCTGCAATAATTGGTCTTGGTGGAGGAAGCTCTCTTGACGTTGCAAAATATGCTGGAATGGAAATGAAGATTCCAAAGATACTCATTCCAACAACATTTGGAACTGGCGCAGAAATGACAACATACTGTGTGCTAAAATTCGATGGTAAGAAAAAGCTCTTGCAAGATGAAAGATTCCTTGCAGACATGGCAGTAATTGATGCTTATTTCATGGATGGTACTCCAGAAGCAATTGTCAAAAATTCTGTCTGTGATGCATGTGCACAAGCAACAGAAGGATACGATAGCAAACGAGGAAATGAATTCACCAAAATGCTATGCAAATCAGCATTTGATGTACTCTATGATGCAATAATGAACAACAAACCAGAAAACTATCCATTTGGATCAATGCTTTCAGGTGTAGGATTTGGAAATGCATCAACAACACTCGGACATGCACTTTCGTATGTGTTTTCAAACGAAGGAGTCCCACATGGATACTCGTTATCATCATGCACCACAGTAGCACATAGATTCAACAAGTCCATTTTCTATGACAGATTCAAAGAAGTCATTGAAAAACTAAAGTTTGACAAATTGACATTAAAGGCACCATTTGATGAGGCAGCAGACGTTGTCATGACAGACAAGGGCCACTTGGATCCAAATCCGCACCCAGTGACAAAACAAGATGTTGCCCAACTTTTGAAGGACATTGTAGACGGCAAACTCTAGTCTACTTTTTCTTCTTACTTTTTGTAAATTCAGAATATTGTTTTATTTTTAAGTGACACGAGTCACAAATCCACAATTATTATCACAGTATTACTAAACTTAAATACACCCGATTTAAGACAATTGTGAAGGATTTCGCAAATGCTAAAGTTTGGAATTCAACAAGGACTCAATGTTGCAAGACTCGGGCTAAACGAGGATCAAATAATTACTGCGTGTGTTTTGGCAGACAAGACTGGTTATGATTCTATTTGGTACATGGACCACAGTAATGTCCCACAATGGGACAAGGCTACAGTAAACGATCCATGGGTCATGCTTTCTGCAATTGCAGCAGTTACACAAAAAGTAGAACTTGGAACCTGTGTAACCGATGCAGTAAGACGACATCCATCAAACATTGCACTTGCATCAATTACACTTGATAGAGTATCACATGGAAGAGGAACTTTGGGCATTGGTGCAGGAGAAGCACAAAACCTCAAGGAATTCAAAATCCAGTGGGACAAACCAGTAGGAAGATTTGAAGAACAATTACAAGTTATCAAATTACTTTACGAATCATCACCTTCTCATAGAGTCAATTTCAAGGG
>DATEZN010000177.1:0-5726 GCA_035255545.1 Nitrosotalea sp.
GCAAGACCTTCAATATCATCAGAAGAAATATTGACATTATTTTGTGTGCCTCCGTTTCCAGGGGCAAAGTAAATTTTATCCACTTTGGGACTCTGGGCAATCTTCCAACCCATGGCATGTTCACGCCCGCCAGAACCTACAACCAAAACGTTGACCAACGCTTTCGGCTTGAATCATGAGGTATATAATCCAAAGATCAATTTTAGAAATATTCATTAAAGCACAAGACAGACGAGATTCATTGACTCAAGTAGATTCAACAAAATCAGTCTATCTTTTCACACATGGTAGAAGAGATTTGGAAACAGCCGCAACAGATGCACTTGTTGCAAATGGCTTTACAAAAGAAAAAATAGTTTCTGCAAAACCAGATGCAGTAGGAAATGTAGGCGATTACATGGCAATGCTTTGGATGCCACCGACTCCTGATCAAATAAAGATCCAAAAGATAACAAAGGTAGAAGAAGTCAAGGCAGAAGGCATGATTGGACTCTGGAAAGGAGTTTCAAAGGAAGACCTTTTCGCAATACCTCTGAAATAAACTACCAACTATTTTTCATACCATCTGATTTATTTTTATCAGATTTTAATTTACAACATGTCTTGTACAAGTGCAGAGATAAAACTTGCAAACTCTGAATCTTGAAATATCACAGTCTCAACTTTGTCTTGTTTTATTGCAGTTTCAACTGCTTGCAAGTGATAGCATTGTCGTCACTTTTCCATGGCGTTATAGTAATAATCTTCACATGAACAATACCCCAGATCAGAATCAAGCCAGTGTTCATTGTCTTTTCCAACCACAGTCCAAATCTTTCTATTGCTTGGCTCAAACAAGTGTAATTTTACACCATTTGATGATACAATGGAATCTACATTCCCAGATTCTTTCACAAGAATTTAATTGAAAAAAGAGAGGTATATCTTTGATGGTCAAGACAAGAATTGTTCCTTCACAACCTGCATTGGTTTTAGAAGATACACACCGATTTCTTGTTGTTACAGATTTGCATATAGGGTTTGAGATTGGCATGATTTCAAATGACATAAACGTCAGGCCAGAAGGCATGATTGAAGAAATCCACTCCACCCTGGATAATTTGATAAAATCTGAAAAACCGGATAGTCTCATAATACTTGGAGATATCAAATCAGGTATAGATTCCATCTCAAAGATAGAATGGCAGGCAGTGCCAATGTTTTTTGAGATTGGAAAAAAAATCAACACCCTAGTTGTTCCAGGGAACCATGATGGAAACTTGGCCAGATTGATTCCAGACTATGTCACCATGACTGGCCCATCAGGTCTTGTAATCGGAGATACATTACTGACACATGGTCACGTAATGCCATCTGAGAATTTTTCCCATGTAGACAGGATAGTAATGGGTCATCTCCATCCAGTATATTTTCAAGAAGGTTCAGTACTTGATGGACAACGATTATGGGTGTCAATCAAGACCAAAAAGCAAAATATTTTTCCATCAACCAAAGGAGATTTAGAGATAATAATTGTGCCATCTTTTAACAAGTATTTTTATGCGACACACAAACGTTATCACAAAAAATCAATTTCTCCAATACTTGAGAGAATCAAGCAAGACAATTCTGCAAAAGTTGTTACACTTGATGGCTCCATAATTGGAGACGAATCAATACTCAAAAATATAATTTAGTCCACTTTTTCATACGGCTCTAGTGGCTTTTTCGTAGTATCATTATGTTGTAGCCATTCTAACGTCTTTGCAAAAGAATCTGCAAGCTCTGTTGTTATCAGCACTGGAATTCCAAGCTCTACAGCTTTTCTTCTTATTTGATATTCATCATAAAGCATGCCAACATATTTTTCAAGTGTAGATGTACTTGGCACATTTATGATAAAGTCAATCTTTTTCTCATATAGTAAATCTGCAATGTTTGGTTTTCTCTGCGGCTCACTTATTTTATAGACAACTTCAACATCGCCTATTCTTTTATCTGACAAGAATTCCGCAGTGTGTTCAGTTGCAAGTAGCTTGTATCCAAGGCCTTTTAGTAACAATGCAGTCTGGAGTAGTTTTTCCTTGTTCTCAGATCCACCTGCACTAATGAGCACAGAGCCCTGTTTTGGCAACGAATATCCTACAGATGTCAAGCCTTTTGCAAGTGCATCATAGAAACTATCTCCAAAACAAGCCGCTTCTCCAGTAGATTGCATCTCAACACCCAGAATGATATCAGCCCCATCAAGCTGCATAAATGAGAACTGGGGAACTTTAATTCCATAGTGATGTATCTTGCGCCACCTATCCTTTGCAACAATTGGCAATGGTTTTCCAAGTACCGCACGTGCTGCCAGGTTGATAAGATTCATCTTGACAAATTTTGAGACAAACGGCATAGAGCGAGAGGCTCTGATGTTAAGTTCTATGACATAGACTTGGTCCTGATTTATCAAAAACTGCAGGTTAAACGGGCCCTTGATTTTAAATGCAATTCCAACTTTTTTTGTATAATCAAGTATTGTATCAATTACCTTGTTGTTCAAAGTCCAAGGTGGAATGCACATCATGGAATCACCAGAATGAACACCCGCACCTTCAATATGTTCAATCACTGCACCAATCACCACATTTTCTCCATCTCCCACACCATCAACTTCAGCTTCAAGTGAGTTTAGCATGAATTTTGTTATGACAACAGGATAATCAGGGGAAACGTTTGTTGCCTCAGCAAGATATTTTTTGAGTTGTGTTTCAGACCAAACAACTTTCATGGCAGCCCCACTTAGCACGTAAGACGGCCTTACAAGAACAGGATAGCCAACTTTAATTGCAAACTTTTTGGCATCAACAAGACTTGAAAATGCCTGCCATGGGGGTTGTCTAATATTTAGCTCATCTAGTACCTTGCTAAAGATTGAACGATTCTCTGCTCTATCAATGTCTTCAAATGATGTTCCAATTATTTTTATTCCATTTTGTGCAAGTTTTGGAGTAAGGTTGTTTGCAGTCTGTCCTCCCACTGCTGTAACAATACCGTCTGGTTTTTCAAAATCTGTAATATCTAGTACCCGCTCTAGTGTCAACTCTTCAAAGTACAATCTATCACAGATATCATAATCAGTTGATACGGTTTCAGGGTTGCAATTAATCACAGATACTTCTTTTACTCCATTTTCTTTTAGGCCCCATACCATGTTTACAGTACCCCAGTCAAACTCTACACTGCTTCCAATTCTATATGGACCTGCACCAAGCACTGCAATTTTTTGAGAGTCAGATGTTACCTCAAAGTCGTTGACCTTTCCACCATATGTGAGATACAGATAGTTGGTCTTGGCAGGCCATTCTGCTGCCAAGGTGTCAATTCGCTTTACGACAGGCGTGATTCCTGCTGCTTTTCTTATTTTTCTAACCTCAAGATCCTCTTTTCCAACCAGTCTTCCAATCTGCTTGTCAGAGAATCCAAGCTGCTTTGCTTCACGCAGTAACTTGTTGTCAAGTGCAGTAGATTCTTTGAGTGCTTTCTCCATTTTAACAATATTTTCAATTTTTTCAATAAACCATGGGTCAATTACAGAGAGTTTGTAGATTTGCTCAATTGACATTCCCTGTCGTAGTGCTTCTGCCACATAGTACAAAACATGGTCATCAGACTTTTGTAGCTTGTTTTCAATCTCTTCGATATCATATTTTTTATCAGAATTACGATTTGCAACAAGCCCGTCGTTTCCAATCTCAAGCATTCGTATTGCTTTTTGTAGAGATTCTTCAAAACATCTACCAACTCCCATAACTTCTCCAACTGACTTCATTGTTGGACCCAAGTTACGATTTGCAAGCTCAAACTTGCTAAAGTCCCACCGTGGATGTTTGCACACAATATAATCAAGAGACGGTTCAAAGCATGCAGTTGTAGTCTTTGTGATACGATTTACAAGTTCTGGCAGAGTATGACCCATCACAATTTTTGCAGCCATGTATGCAATAGGATATCCAGTTGCCTTGCTTGCAAGTGCAGAAGAGCGAGAAAGTCTCGGATTCATCTCTATTGCAACATACTTGTCAGAGTATGGATCTAGTGCAAACTGGACGTTACATTCTCCAACAATTCCAACATGTTTTGCAGCACGCAATGATGCAGAGCGTAACATTTGGTATTCATAATTATCAAGTGTCTGTGACGGTGCAACTACAATGTTATCACCAGTGTGTACTCTCATAGATAGAACATTTTCCATGTTACAAATGATTACATTATTTCCAGCATAGTCTGCCATGACTTCATATTCAATTTGTTTCCAGTGTCCAATGTATTCTTCAATCAATACTTGCCCGACAAGACTTGCATTAAGACCTCTTGCTACAATTTCATGAAGTTCAATTTCATTGTGTGCAACTCCCCCACCTTTTCCTCCAAGTGTATATGCAACACGTATGATTACAGGATATCCAATATCTTTTGCAACTTTGGCTGCCTCTTCAAAGTTATAGACAGTCCTACTTTTGAGTACAGGTACATTGCATGCAATCATTGAATCCTTGAAGAGTTGTCTGTCTTCAGTGGCCTGTATTCCACTTACCTGAGTTCCAAGTACCTTTACGCCATACTTTTTGAGAATGTCAAGTTCAGCCAGTTTTACTCCACAGTTGAGCGCAGTTTGGCCTCCAAAGCCAAGCATTAGGCCATCTGGCCTCTCTGCTTCTATGATAGATTCTACATATTGTGGATTGACTGGAATCGAGTAAACCTTGTCTGCAAATCTTGTATCAGTCTGTATTGTTGCAATGTTTGGATTTACAAGAACACTCTTGATCCCTTCTTCCTGTATGGCCTTGAGGCATTGGCTACCGGAGTAGTCGAATTGACGGTCATTTTGTGACTTTCGCCTGCTTCTCCGATTTTAATTGCCCCACTGCCAAGAACTAGAATCTTCTTTAACGACTCATCTTTTGGCATTGTCCTCCCCTATGAGTTTCTTGAGCTCTTCAAAAATAAACATGCAATCAAAAGGTCCAGGTGATGCCTCTGGATGAAATTGTACGGCAATTATTTTATTTTGTTTGTGTTTTATTCCTTCTACTGTTTTATCATCAGCATTTGTAAACCATAATTTGAAATCAGTATTTTTTAGCGAATCAGGGTCGATGCAATATCCATGATTTTGGCTTGTCACATAGACTTGGTCATTATCAAGATTAATGCAAGACTTGTTTTGTCCTCGATGACCATACTTTAGCTTGTATGTACTTGCACCACCAGCTAGACCTAGTATTTGTGCACCAAGACAGATTCCTAACGTTGGAATATTTTTTTCAATGGCTTGTTTTGCAGTGGTCATTGTTTCAGCACACTTGATTGGATCGCCTGGTCCATTTGAAAATATTATTCCCTTTGGATTGTATGCCATGATTTTTTCAAGTGAATAGTTCCAAGGAACTTTGATTACCTTGTATCCAAGACTGCGTACGTTTCGCAATATAGAATTTTTCACCCCAGTATCAATTACTACAATTGATTCAGATTCAGAGCCAAATGTTTGTGGCTCTTTTATGGATACAGTATTCATAAATTCCTCATCGTTGTATTTTTTAGCAGATTCTAATTTATTTTTAATTTCTGGAATGTTAATTGGAGTGTCAGATACCACTAACGCTGCCATCATTACTCCACTTGTTCGAAGTTTTATCGTGAGCTCCCTAGTATCAATTCCCGAAATTCCAGGGATTTTTTCATTGTAGAGC
>DATEZN010000178.1:0-13936 GCA_035255545.1 Nitrosotalea sp.
TAGATATATTATATACGTATATAATAACTTTATGTATCTACGTAGTTATTCTTATATACATAATTCCTTGTATTGACAGTATTGCCAAAATGGAAAAAGGATGCAAAGGAGTTTACGGTAAGTGTGAATTATAATGAGAGTAGAGGGTATCAAAGTTCTATACCTAAGCCGATCATGGATGCATTGGGGGATCCTGAGAAGATCAAATTTGTCGTAAGTGGGAACACCATCAAAATTATTCCTGCGAATGAAATGTAATCAAATTATTTGATATTGTAATATTCGATTCCTACCAAACAGTTTTAAATACTAATTTGAAGCATAATAATAGATGTCCC
The DNA here is from genome assembly GCA_035255545.1 of Nitrosotalea sp. Lineage (GTDB taxonomy): Archaea > Thermoproteota > Nitrososphaeria > Nitrososphaerales > Nitrosopumilaceae > Nitrosotalea. Next base: position 339 of record DATEZN010000178.1, read on the forward strand.
AAACTCCGCAATCTGTTTCTAAAATTAGCAAAGTAGAATCTAGCCTAAATGACGTGCTTACTGATGATGCAAAAAAGGCATACGATAATTGGACAAATAAAAGATACCAAAAATAGTGACTCCATTCTACTTTATTTCTTTTGAGTTTTCTGAGTTGAATCGCTTTTCTTTGGTACTGCATATCGTAGAAAATGTCGATCTGTTTGCTGTGTAATATATTTCGACAACCAAAACCGCATTAAATTCCAGGCTTCAAGATCGGTATCATGTTTTTCTACTTTTATGCCTATTTCTTTGGCATTGTCATGATGAATAACAAACCCATGAGTTGGAAATCTCAGAGTAAGTGTTTGTATTAGATTTTCAATATCAGCATATCCACTTTTTTGTAATATTTCTCGTAGGTAATGTTGTCCTTCCTTCTGTACTCCCAACCATTCTTCAATCATGATTGGATCTAAACTTTCAGCCATATACTTGTAGGTATATGGTAACTCCTCCGCTTTACTAGTACTGAATATTTCATTAAGAGTAGTCTGGGCTTTGAATAGTGAATTTACAGAAACTTGTTGTCCTTGTGGCTCATGATACACCTGAACATCCAAAGGACTCAGCTGACTCATCATTCCCATTTTTATTCTATTTCCTGTTAATGCAAGTAATGTACCTCCACTTAGAGCATAATGTGGAACAAAAACTGTTATGTCATCAAAACAATCTCTGATAGTTCTTGCAGTTTTATAGGCTGATGTTAAAGTTCCTCCAGTAGAATTTACTAACATGTACATTTTTTTTTCTTTGCATTTTGGAACTTTTTGTTGAATTTCTGTGAGAATTTTTTCAATTCCAAATTCGTCTCGGACGTTAATACTTGCAAGAGCAGAAGTAGATGGGTTATATCTTCTTGCAAAATAAGTACCTATGAATGATAAAAGTATGACATCTTTTTGGTTGGCGTATTCTTGTATTTTCTCATTGGTTTCTTCAGAAGCATCAATAATTGCTTCCATCTCATCAGATTCTGTAGACTTGGATGGTTTATCTGACAAGTTAATTCTCTGAGGCATATTTACTATTTAAGGTGATCATAAAATATCCTACTACCTACCAAAATAAAACTAAAAATTAACCAAAAAAGAGAAAATTAGGTTCTAGTAAGAACTATGTTGCCCTTTTCTACACTTATCAAGAATTTTGCACCCTTTTCTATTCCAAGTTTTTCATTTACGGTTTTAGGAATTATCAATGCTAACGAATCATTGCCATTAGCTTTGTAAACAGTCCCAACCCCATGGATCTTTGATTCCATGCAATATTGATCGTTTGCCCATCTAATAAGCTTTATACTTATATAGCTATATGTATATAGATAAGGCTATGAAGCAAAAAATAATGGTGAGAACATGGCAGTAGTAACATCACCAAAAATTAGAGTAATACAGGAATTACGTAAGGAGTTTCCACAAATGAAAATAGTATCAGGCATTGCGGATGTGTTGATTGCAGCTCAGAAACTTGATGCCGTAAATGAGGCAGGTCAACAAACTAAATGGGAATTTCTTAAAAATGGTGCAGATGAAAAAGCGTTTTACCCGGCGTTTAAGAAATATCATTTGTTAGATAAAAAAGAAAAAAAATTGATAGCGTATTTTGCATATGGGAGAGGAGGAAATCTATATACTGACCGTGAAAAATATGCGGCACTTCTACGAGAACGAAAAGGATTGTATGCACATTTGATTGTAAGCTCTGCTGCAAGAACGCTTATTGCCAATATTCTTGCACTGCCTACCAATAATTTACAATTAATCAGAGAATCTCTTGAAAGTGGAGATAGTCAACAGCAAATCAATGCATATAGTAAAGTTGTTGGAATTATGGGTGCTAAAGGCTTGTACGATGAGCGTTATGATTACTATTGGATGGGATGGAGAAATAAGCCGCATCATTATTGGTTAAGTAAATCAGCGTTGATGCTTTTATCTAAAGCGAGATGAGTTACACAACATGAGTTTTACAGAAAAAATTTTACAATCAAAACAAGTGAAAGAAGCCATTGGAGAAGGTATAGTTAGGTTGCTAGTCACAGGTAATCTCAATAATGGAATGAAAGCAATGATCACAAAAGGTAAACAAAATGGATCTATTACTGCTCTAAAGATTGCTTTCGTTCTCGACATCCTAAAGACAATATCTTGTGAGAAATAGAAGTAAATTTCACTATTTCGCATCTCCCTAACTTAACACCTCAAAGCCCTAAATGAACAGCAATTAATTTTCAATAAAAAATTCCTAAGATTGAACAGTATCCCTTTTTCAAGTAAAAGTAATTCTCTAAAAAATCCCTAATGCTGAGAATGATACACTTCAGATGTAGTAACAATTTGTTTCCATGGCCCAGATGGAACATCAGAATCATCAACAAACCGCCAGCTGACCAAATTCTTCCCAGCCTGTAAACCGATGTAATCTTTCACGGCAGGAGAGACATCAAGTCCAGCATTATTGTTCTGCTGATTCAAAGGTTTTCCACTTCCAAATACATATCTAGAATCATCATATACAAATGGGCCTGCATCTTCCCACTGGGCATATACAGTCTTGTCGCCTTTGGAAATTTCAATCCACTTGTTTTTCACCATAGATACAGAATCATTCCAGGACTGGATACCAGACCAGTATACAACACCATAAGAACCAGCTTTTCGTGTACCATTATCAGAAAAATCATCATATGGCAATGCAAAGTAAAACGGATTCTCTTTTGGAATAAATCCAGATGGAAGATATTGACTTCTATTTCCAGGATCATCAACTCCACCATAATGGTTCACCCAAGCATCATCCCAGGCACTGGATAAATTATCATTGTATTGATTGTCAGCATCAGCAGGCTCGCCCACCCAGAAATATGTTGCAGTGACATTTTGGTGTAAAGGATACTTGTCATGAACACCACTAGACACAATCACCTTTTCATTTTTCAAATAATTAATGGAATTTGTCATGTCAGCATCACTCATGTTTCCCTGGAAATACATCTCAAAGTTTTTGTCAAGCCATGAAGGATATTTTGTAGTAAAATTCGAATTTGCAGGGATATCATCCATTGTTACAGTCTTGTATCCATTGTTTTTGATATCATCAATTAACAAATCAAGTTCATGAATCTGGGTCTGGTTGATGGCATTATCATACACAAATCCCGAGTGCTTGTTTGCAAAGTCTTGTGGATGTAGTACCACAACTGCAAAACCATACTTGACTAGACTACGCAAAACTTCGGCATATGTCTGGTTATGGCTTACACTCACCCATGCAGTATTTTCCTTGTTGATATCCCCAATCTCGGCAGTTCCAGGAAATATAAAAAACGCAGCACCAGTCAGGCGATAAGGCGGCCTATCTTGTGTCTCATTAGTACTAAGATATACCATCTTGTTTTCAAAAAGCGATATCAGAGTGTCATTGTTGATTGCATTGTATGGTGCAATGAAAATATCAGGCAGTATGCCAAGTGTATCTAAAATTTTCTGGTTAGTATTATGTATCAACGCAGACTGTTCATCTTGCGGAAAAGTGTTAAAGTGCTCATGGTTCCAACCATGGTTTGCAACTACAATCTTTGGATTTGCCTCCTTTAGTGCACTAGATACAGTACCCACAATTGATTGGTCCTGTCCAAAATAATTTCCAATTATACCAACTGCAAGGTCTGTATCCTTGTGCTCAAACTCGTTAATCACCCCAACCTGTACTGTATCAAGCCAGTAATCCTGAATGTCATCCATCCTAAATGCAACACATTGACAAGCTTGGATTCCATATGCCTCATGAGCAACCCCAAAAGATATCAAGAAAATCAGAGCCAGAATTATCTTCAAGCGTACAAGAATTTTGCACAAGGCATTACTTATGTGGTATGATGGAACCAACAAAAAATAAACCAAGATGGAACCATACATCCACAAAAATCACAAAAAGACCCATTAGGATGATATCGCAACAACAAATGCGTGTCACAGCAAAAAAGATTTGATCCCGTACTGATTATCATTAGTTCTGCAATCTTTGGACTATTAGTCCTGATGGCATACATGGTCTTCTCCCCAATTACAATGATTGCAGTAGGCTTGGGCTCTATCGTAGTTATCATCCAAATTATAACACTCCAGAGATCCGCATCTTCAAAGGCATCATCCAAGACACATTTTCCATCAGCTTTTTTCATCTTTTTGCTAGCATCACCAATTGCGCTAGGAATTACAGTAGGCTATGATACCTACTTTACACAGAATTCAATATCAAAAGCAATACTGCTTTGGGGCCTGACACTAATGTTTTGGAGTACACTCTTGTTTATTCCACTTGCACTATACAGCAAGCGCCGCGAGATGTTGATGCAAGAAATAACAACATATCCAAAAGTCACAGTCATAGTTCCTGCGTATAATGAAGAAAAGGTAATTGATACTACCATACAAGCATTGATAGAAACAAAGTATCCGGACAAGGAGATCATTCTTGTAGACGATGGTAGTAAGGACAAGACATTTGACATCATGTCAAGATACAAAAAACAAGCAAAGGTTTTACAAAAAACAAATGGCGGAAAAGCTAGTGCGATAAACTTTGGTCTTGCCTATTCCACTGGAGAGATAATTGTAATAGTTGATGCAGATACCATAATTGGACGCGATTCCCTCACACATTTGGCTACAGTATTTTCATCAGACAAGAACATTGCAGCAGTTGCAGGAAATGTCAAGGTAAGAAACAGAAAGAACTGGCTCACATGGTGTCAGGCAATCGAGTATGTGTCCGGAATACAAATTGCAAGAAGAGCACTAGATGTCTTTGGTGCAATATCCGTAGTCCCAGGAGCACTAGGGTCATTTAGAAAAAGTACACTAGAAGAGATTGGAAGCTACCACAAGGATACACTTGTAGAAGATTTTGATGTAACACTAAAGATTCTCAAGACAAAGTCAATCATTGCAGCAAGCACAAATGCCACTGCATATACAGAGGCTCCAGAATCTCTGAAAAGTTTGTACAAGCAAAGAAAGAGATGGTACGGTGGAAACCTCCAGGTATTTGCAAGACACTCTGATGCATTGACAAACCCACGATTTGGAATATTGCAAAAATTTGTCTTTCCCTACATGTTATTTTCAAGCTGCATCATGCCGTTTGTCAGTTTCATAACACTAGGCAGTGCAATATACGCAGGAATTTTTGGCGGCGGAGGATTGTTTGTGCTTGCAATGTTTGGAATATTTTCCGCACTCCAATGTATGCAGGTAGCACTTGCAGTACGACTTGACAACGAGGATCCAAAACTTGTCGCATATGGAATCTTTTTGGTTCTAGGATTCAAACAGATATTAGACATTTTATTGATTGGTGCAATATTTGAACATCTGACAAAGAGGGATGTAGTGTGGACAAGTGCGGATAGAGTCGGAATTTAGAAATTAAAATAAAATCAAAAATTACGCCTTTATGATACCAGCACTTATCAAATATTGGACACTTTTGATAAAGTCATCATCAGATATCTGCCCAGTAGACCAATAGTTTGCATCACTTTTTACCCAACTTGGAATTGTCTGTGAGCCAGTTGAATTGACCTGAGTCGCAGGAACTTTTATCATTCCATTTTGTATCAAATATTGCAATCCTTGTATAAAATCAGAATCTGCAACCTGTCCTTGTGACCAAAACTTTGCATTGCTCTTTACCCATGATGGAATTGAAGTTGCATTAGATGCTGACGAGTTGGTACCTAGCGAGACAGGCTTGACAGGTGGCGTCATACCAGCACCTGGCATATGACCAGTTTTTGTACGATTAAATGAATTCATGCCATTTGCAGTACCGCTTCGTGTATAGTTACCCATATGACCTTGACTGCCACGTGTGCCGCCCTGATGACCTGTAAAATTTCCATGTCCTGAAAATTGTTGTCCCGTGTGACCCTGACCCTGGGAACCTTGGCCTTGATATCCCTGACCTTGTCCTCCCTGACTTGGATATGTTCCACCAGTCTGTGCATTTGCTGTTGCAGCAGATCCAACAGAAGCAAAGATTGCAACAATAGATAACATCACAAATAATTTCTTGAATGTTACAGATTTTGTAGATTTCATCATTCTCAATGTGTGAGAGTGATTATAAGCAATTGTGCCACAATGTTAACTAACAATGTTTACCAAACAAAAAAAATCATCAAGCAGTAAAATGAAAATCAAATGTAATTTATAAAACAACAAGTGTTATGAAAATTTACTTTAATTCAGTCCTGTCGATTACATCATTTAATTGAAAAGCTAGATTGTTCAAGATATTCTCTGCATTATTTGTAGACAATTTGGAATCAATCAATTCCGCTTTTTCAATCAACAAAATTATTTCCTTGAACTTTTTTTGTATCTCCAAATTAATTTTATTACTAGAATCAATCATTAGTTTATTCAACATTGTACCATCAATCCCGACTAACATCCGGAATGGAAGCATCCTGTTTTCGTTTTCTTGGAAACATTTCTTCATAGGGCTCGAGAATTATTTTAAAAAGTTCCGCCCCCTTGCTAGTTATAGAGTATCTTATCATCTTTTTACTACCCCATGGAACTTCGGTCTTTTTTATGAAACCCTTCCTCTCAAGGCTGTCAAAGAATATCTTGTGTTTTGTGAGGTTGAGTCCACAGTAACCTAAGAGAGTAGACTGGTTTAGTTCACCATGCTCTGATAATCTCAAGAGAATGTCCTTTTTCATGTAGATGGCATCCCTATACTCAGATGGTGTCCTCATACTTGGCCTAGTCAGAGTCTTTGCCCTATTGATTCTAGAGTCAACCTGTAATGACGACTCGATTGTTTTTGCCAATGGTTTTCCACCCACTTGAACAGATACAGTCATTGCAAGTATGTCGTGTATTTTATTAATAAGAAAATTGATGCGAGTGACAAAAGATCCAAAAAAAAGGATCATCGGCTCTTCCTGTTCTTGAGAAAAAACGTGAGATCATTTAGGAACTTGCACTACAAGTATTATATCACAAATCACGAGACCTTCACATACGGATGAATTGTTCCAGTAATCAAATGACAGAAAACAAAATTTCATCCACTAAATTTCCGATCTTTTATCTGCAAATTAGATTACCAAATTTTAAAACATTGGTGCTAACATGTCCGTTGGTTTCATCATTTGATCGCACCAGTGAAAAAATACAAAAATCTGTCTTTCAAGCACAATATTCACTAATAATGTTTCAAAATGCCTTTATCTCATGTTCGGAGAAATTCAATCGTATGGTTGGAGAGGATCTAAATGAGAACACCCAGAGGATACTACAATTCATACAAGAACATCCAGGCAGCCACCTCAGATGGATTCTAAAAGATCTAAACTTGTCAATGGGGACCACCCAGTATCATCTAGAATTATTAGAAAAAATGGGAAAGATAGTTTCTGAAAAAGATAGTTTTCAGAGATTCTATTTTCCAGTTGGTTCTTTTGGAAACATGGAAAAAAATATTATGAAAATTCTAAATCAAGACACTGCAAGAGACATACTCTTGCTAGTTATAGAAAAAAAGAATCCCACTCAAACTGATATCGTAAACAACATCAAAATTTCACCTGCTACTGCCAACTGGCACATCTCAAGACTAGTGGAATTTGATATCATCCAAGAACAAAGAGACGGTAAATTCAAGAGATATCATCTCAACGGCAATGCAAATAATATTGTAAACATCTTGAAAAACTATCATTCATCAGTATGGAATACATGGAGTAGTAGAATGGCCGAATTATTCATAGCATCATCATCTATTGAGGTTGAGCGATAATGACAGAATTTGTATTCAGCCATATCACAAGTATGGTGTTTATCATCTCACAAATACTAATTGTGGTATCAGCTCTAGTGCTGCTGGCTATAACTATCAGGGCTTACAAAATGACTCGCTACAGAAAAATGATTTATGTGATAGTTGCATTTTCCTTGTTTGCAGTACAACATACAATCAATTTCATAGATCAAGGTGTGGCAGACATCATGTCTGATGATATTGTATTTGCAATAGCAGGTGTTGTACAGCTAGCCATCATGGCAATGTTCTTTTTAGCAATTGTTAGAAAATAAAAATTATCATACCGAATACATTGTAATGCAACATTCTAACTGAAGATTACATCTTGCAAAAATCATTATCTAATTTTTATTTGACAGTTTGTCTACTGCACCTTAATTGTAATATATCATTATACCAATTATGCATACATGCCAGATGAATCATGCAGAAAATGCGGTGGAATGTTGAAAAGATGTTCCTTGTGTGCAGAATGCAGAAGAGCAACACAACAAATTTGCAGGGAATGCGGATCATTGACTATCTATAATTTACACACAGATTGTTTCTGCATCATGGAATCAACGCAAGAAACTGGACAATTCCTGGTATCAATAGTAAATTTTGAACACGTACTTGCATAAATCTCAGCTAGAGATAGAAATTAAAACATAATGTATCCATCATTTACAAAAAATAAATTTAATTACAAATTAAAAAGATCCCTAGTGCATCTCTAGAATTGAAATCACAATTACATGAGATGTGATAAATTTTCATTTTGAGAGTTGCCCCTCAAATATAATATACAAAGTTCACTAATGGTATATCATGAAGTGGCAGAACGAAAAAATGATCTCGTCTGATTCTCCTGCAAGAGAAAAGTCGGTTCATCATTCATCTGCCACTCACTCCCCCAATATTGAAGACAAACAAAAAACACATCATGAGCACAAGTGGGATATATCTTCGAATCATTGGAGATGTAGCACGTGTGGAAAAACATACGGGTAAAATAACATCTAGACCCAGATTTTGTGCCCATGAACTCCCATTTTCGTGCGTGTGGGAACCAAGTGTACGTCACATAGTTGTCTGATTTTTCCACATGGACTTTTAATAACAAGCAAATTCTAGCATGCATCAGGTAAGATACATTTGGAGATACCAAGACCGGTACAAGCAAAACTTGTCATACTTTTATCAGCGATATCATTGCTCTTTTTAATTCCGATACCATCATTTGCAGATACTACTGGTTCCATTGCAGTCACACTTGTCTATACCAATGGAGACACTGCAGACTATTGGCCAGTCTCACTTACCATATACCAAGACTCTAGTCAAACACCTTACAAAGTGATTGAATCACTTACGGGAAATCCATTCAATATTGTATCCCTTCCAATAGGTCACCAGTACAAGATAGTGGCATATGCAAACAGCATGTACTCTAGTGTTGCATATACAGACTTGGAGCAACCACAACAAGCTATTACAGTGAATCTGCCACTCCCCGGTGGAATGCGGATCAACACATTCTACAATGATGGTGTAACACCAGTTACAAACGCCACAGTATACGTCAGAGCATCTTCAGACAACAAGACATGGGGCCACAGCATAACAAATGTAGACGGAAACTCGTTGCGTTTTTGGATAGAGCCGACAACATCTACAGGTGATCACTATATTGTGGACATTCACATTGGAAATCATCTAGTCTATTCTGCTTCACCGATATATCTCAGGCCAGGAATTTCCCAAGAGATCAAGGTCACAACAAATTGGCCTCCAATAGTTAATTCACTTGTAACAGTAAACGTTCTCAATTCCCAATCACATCCAGTATCTACAACTGATGGCAAGTTTTCAGTCGGTCTCTTTGATAATAACGGTAACATGGTATCAAGTTCTCCTGTGACATCAAGAGGAGTAGCAACTTTTTCAAATCTCAAAGTTGGTGATTATACTTTCAAGGTCACAAAGACAGGTGACAATTCAACGTGGGCAAGTACAAGTGTAACAGAAGACGGAACAAATACCGTTTTCCAGGTAATTCAAAGCCAAAATACCACATCCACAACTGTTGCACCCACAGGCCAACCGGTTAGTTCGCCCACAGGAACACCAGTTTCTCCACCAATACCAATTCCAAACTGTAACTGTGTAGCATTCAGACTAGACAACGTACAAGATTACTGGCTTGATGATGTACAAACTAAGATAATTGACAGTTTTGACAGCAAGGATGCAGGCATTACAGTTGGAATAGTGGGTAAAGTATTTGGAAATGATTCCAAGCTAGTAGATTATCTAAAATCAAAAACATCAGATGGTAATATCGATGTTGCAATAAATGGATGGAGTTTTGAAGACTTTACAACATTTACAAAAGATCAACAGTCAAGCTTGCTTGAACAATCAAAAACAAAAATGTCCAGTATACTTGGTGTAACACCAACTGTATTCATGCCACCATATGAAAAAACTAACAACGACACACTTTATGCAATGTCGTCAAATGATATAGGAATCATAAGTGGTAGTCCAGCACTCAAGATTCCACAAGACTTGGGTACAATCCACAGTTATCCAGCAAATGTATTTGCAGGAGTGCTTGCTCAAGATACAAACCAGAGCATGTTAAATGATAAAATATTATCAAGTGTCAGTGATGCAATCAAGACAAACGGTTATGCAGTTGTCATACTCAATTTCCAAGATTATGCTCAAGGCAATGCATCAGCCAAGACAAATGTTCCAGACATGGAAAAGATCCAAGATCTCCAATTGCTAATCGATACCATACGAAACAATGGGTACAGAATTACAACGCTAGGTAACATGACAGACATGTTCAAACCCCAAGCTCCATGGACTACAAGTGTATTCCAGTGGTCACAAGACAAGATATCAAGTGGAGAATTTCTTGGAACAGTAAAATCAATGATTCCGCCAAGCACCACACCAAGCTACAACTTTACAACAATTCCAAACTGGGTCAAGAGTACTGCCAAGCTCCAATCTCAAGGATTGATCTCAGAGAACGAATTTCAGAACGCCATACAGTATCTTGTCCAAGTTCAGGCGATAAAGTAAAACTCAGGTGTCCTTTGGGCCAAGCATCTCACTGTCTTTAACATCATGGTCCCACTTGCCGCGTATTCCCTTGTAGAGGATAAATCCCCCAATCCCCAAAATAGTAAATGTCAAAAGCATGTTCAGCAGATGGTCATAGCTCTTGTCGGAGCACTTGACATGCATTGCAACACCAGAGGAATAATCATAGCAATCATCAAAGTTTTGTTGCTGGACTGCATACTGGGCATAGTCAGCATTTCCTAGACTTGCAACTATAAAGCCCGCAAATATCACAACTGCGCCTATCATGACAAGCCGTATGTCACTCATGATGACTGAACATTGTTCTGCACAATATTTAACGTTGTCAAAATATTATAAAATGATCAAGAGAAAATGGTTTTCGGCTTTGGCAAGAAAAAAACACAGGAGCAGCAACCTACTACACCAGTCCACACTGAAAGAGAAATATCTCTAGAAGAGATACCAGGCATACTACAGGAGATCGAGTCTCCACAAACGGTAGAGGCAGTAGAAATTGCAAAGACAACCAAGAGTGATGTAGAAGCACATCGAAAAAAGATTCTTGGCCTAATTTTGCACTTGGAATCAGATGGTCTAAAGCTTGACGATGTAGACAAGAATCTCAGTGTTATTGTAAAACGAGGCAAGAGTGCAATTGTATCAACGATAAAAAAAGAGACGGGGTCCACACTGACAAATGCTACCAAGTATGATCAAGCAGTCCTGCTCAATTTGGAAATAAGCCAGATGTTAAAAAAAATGGGTGATGTGTTGGGACAAAATTCAAGAATAATTCACATTTTTGCAAAAAAATATGCAGACAATCTCAAAGAAGAGATTGCAAAGGTTGCAAAAAGCAGAAATCAATTACAATCATCAATAAATGCAATAGAAAATTTTAGAGTTGAAAGTAAAATCATTGCAGACCTTGGCCAAAAGATTACAGAGCAGAGAATATCAATAGCTCAAAAAACTGAAAGATTATCACAAGTAGAGTTAGAAACCAAGTCTCTCAAAGATACCATTGCAAGTCTTGAAAAACAGATTCATGAAATGAAATCAAGTGAGGGCCATACAAAATTTCTTGAGATAAAAAACAAGATTGATTCCATGTCGTCTGAAAAGACAGATGTAAAAAGTACCATTGATTTCCAGTTCTCAAAGATTTCAAGACCACTTGGCAGGTATAGCTACATCTCATCGTTTGAAAAACCAGTAAGAATGATGATGGATGAACTTCTTGCCAATCCATACGAGGTCATCTCCCCACACAACAAGGACTCCATAGTACACATACTAGAAGCAGTTGAAAAATCAGTAATCTCAGGCTCCATCTCTGTCAAGGATTCTGAAAAATCAATTGAACAGGTCCAAGAGACAATAACCAAGCTTGATGAATTCATATCATTAAAGGAAGTATATTCAAAGAAAGTGTCAGCGCTTGAAAAAGATCTTACAGTCTTTGACATCAAATCTCTAGAATCAAAAGAGCATGACTTGCACAAGGCAAAAACCGATGTTACAAACATGGAACGAGTCAAAAAGAAACTAGATGAAGAGGTAAAGGATGGCAACCACACTCTAACAAAAAATATTTCACATCTAGAGTCAGGTGTTGCCAAGCTGACAGGCTACAAGGTATTGCTAAAGTAATGACACCATTGAAGATTAATTAGCGCGTGATGCAGACAAGTTTCCAGTTGATCTTCTTCAAGAAAGAAAAACTCAAGCGAACTATAACCATAAAAAAAGACATCAGAGATAGTATTCTATCATATTGCAAAATGAATCATCCAAATGAATGCATATTGATACTCAAGGGCAAATCAAGAAAAGGACAGGTGTTAGTAGACGGACTAGTCATTCCACCATTTTTCCACACAGGTCCCACATTTGCAGGATTTCCACATTCTTTTCTTCCACTTGATACAAGTTACATAGGAACAGTGCATTCACATCCATCAGGTGTTGCAAGACCATCAGTTACCGATTTGCACAACTTTTTTGGCTTTGTATCAATTATCATACAATCACCGTATGAAGACGGTGACATTTTTGCCTACGATCGTGATGGCAACCTGCTTGAAACATCGATTAGTTCGGATTAATCCTGACAAAAATTTATAAGCTTTTTGATGTAACCACTAGCATTGATTAATTACAAAACCTATCTTGTATTCCTTTTTGGCTCTTTGGCGTTTAGCATCGGTATCCAGTTGCTAGCATCATACCTAAACTGGCCTCCATTCTCAGGAGTGGCAATCGCACTAGCAGTATTCATAATCTTCCCGTTAGTTCTAAGAAACAGGTCTATCAAGCGTATGGGCGGAATGGGCTCAGATACAGGTGTAGGCGGTGGTGGAGGATTTTTCGGACAGAGTCAGGGAGTCAGATACATCTGTCTTGCATGCAATAACAAATACAAGGGCGGAATGTGTCCACGATGCGGCTCTAAGATGAAGCGAGCAGACTTTTAAAAGTAAAAAAATGACTCTCGAAGAATTAAGGAGTAAAGCATTATTCCAAAATACAATTGATACATGGATAATGACATGCGATGAAAAAAACACAGACTGGTACTTGCCTGAGAATTATAAAAAATTCATTGCACATTTGTTCCAGAG
>DATEZN010000179.1:0-10044 GCA_035255545.1 Nitrosotalea sp.
TGGCAAGCTAGTACCAATGCTATTGATTGCCGATACTCTGTACGTGTACGTTGTACTTGAAGACAATACGGTATCGGAATATGTTGTTGTAGTAGAGCCAGTGTTGGATACAATCGTATTCCATGTGGAGCCATCAGGAGAACGCTCTATCTTGTATCCTGTTATTGCAGAGCCACCGTTATCACTTGGTGCACTCCAAGATAAATTAATTTGAGATGAGGATACTGTATTGGTAGAGAGATTTGTTGGAGGTTGTGGTGCTGTTAAAGTTGTAGTTACCTGAAATACATCGCCTCCATAGATGTTTTCAGGACTTGATGCAATGACATTTCCACTTGAATCTTTTACATATATGGTTGCAGTAAGTGGGAAATCATATTTTCCTATATCAAGTGTTGCAGAACCCGCTGTTACAGATGAGCTTGTCAGAGTAGTTCCGGATGAATCAACTAGTGATACAGTTGCAGCATTTGATGGATTACCTGTAACTTGGATGTTTTCATCAGTTGTAACATAATAATTGCTGTAAATTCCGTAACGCATTGAGCTTGATGATGTATCATCTTGAACAAATGCAATGAAAGGACCTGACATTCCAAGGTTCATGCTAGTACTTGAAAAAACAAGATTGCTACCAATGTAGACTTTGAGGTAATCACTTCCGTTTGTTATGATTGTACAATCCTGTGTTTGAGGCATACTGCTTGGTTGAGATATGTACAAAATCTGGTATGTGTTACCAGCATCACTTGATTGCTCTACATCCCAATAATATCCTGTAGAATCTGCGTATGCCTCACAACCTACGTGTGGGATGTAGTCTGATCCTTCTACATACAAGCCTGCATTTGATACTCCATCTGGTACTTTCTTGTCCGGAATGGTGATGATTGAATGGAAAAGACGTGCATTGGGCTGAGGTAGGTGCGCGTAGTAGTTAACCCATTGACCGCTTTGTGGTGACTGGACGCCCAGGTGTAATCCTTGAGAGTCTTCATAGTAATTGTATGATGTTGCAGTTCCTCCAAATGTCCAAGAATCCATATTCCCTGTGGTAAGAGAGTCCGAGACAACAAGACCTGATTGTATTTTACTGATGGAACTAGTTGCACTTGCAGTATTCATTGCAGGTATCATCATTCCCGTTAGAACAAGTAGTAATATTGAAAATGTTATTACTATAACATTATGTTTAATCAAAGTCTATCCTCGTATATGCCATGTTTCTATTTTGATATTGACTGCATCATATTTTCATCTATGCGCATATTGGTATGGAAAAATCATCACGGTTGAAATTACATAAGACCATTACAGTTTCTTCATGTAGGTTGGTATGATGATATCTCCACAAATGATGTGAAATAAAAAATATTGTTCTAGTTATATTTTCTGTAAAATTAACTTTTATGTTTTATTCATATTTTTATTGGCAAGCTAAATGAAAAAATTGCACCTATTCCATCAGAACTATTTTCTGCACCAATAACACCTCCATGTACCTCTATGATGCTCTTGCAAATGTATAATCCGAGTCCTGTTCCCTTGTCTGACTTTGTGACAAACTTGGCGAATAATATGGGAATTATTTGACGATCTATGCCTGGACCATTATCTTTTATGTTGACAATGACATTTCCATCCTGTACTCTTGATGATATGGTGATGGTACCATCTTTTGTAAACTTGATTGCATTGTTCAGAAAATTAGATATAACCTGTGCCATTCTATCCCTGTCTGCTTCTATGTTTATGGGATGACCGTCGTTTTTTACAATGATACTAACTTTGTTGTTTTCAATGTGGGCACTCTCATCTTTTATTACATTTTCAATTAATGAATTAATATCGAATACTTCTTTTTTCAAAGCAAGTGATTTGCTTTCTATTCTTGTTACACTTAGAATATTTTCAGTAAGTCTCTGGAGTCTCTTTGCATTGCGTACAATTATCTTGATTTCATCATTGTCACTTCCAAGTCTATCTGTAAGTAACTCAACGTTTACCAATATTGGCATGATTGGGGTACGAAGCTCATGTGCTGCTATGTTGATAAATTCTGTCTGCATGATGAGCTGTTTTTGGATTGATTGGAAAAACTCTGATGTTATTATTTTTCTTGCCTCTGATTTCATGCTGCTTGATATTATTGGGTCACGAATTGCTTTTTTGAGCATCTCATCTTCCATTTCTGTATCACGTAGAATCTGGATGAATTTTTCTAGTGCCTCAAGCCCACGATTCACACGAATGTTTGCCTCTCTAAATACTGCTTCTTGATTTAGTCTTTCTTTTATCAATTCATGTTTTTTAATTATGGATAGCGTTGTATCGTTTAATTTCTGCCTGACTTGCTCTATTTTTTCTGCTCTTCTTTGTATGAGTTCTTCACGAGCAGTAAATGCATCCATCTTTACTTTCTCGACTTGCTCTTTGATGTGGTTTTGAATTTTTTTTACTTGTAATGCATGCATTATGGCTCTGTCATTTTCATCATAAATGCTCATTAGGTCATCCCCGTACGCAAATCATTTAGAATTTCTTGTTCTCTTGCTGCATATGTGTTGAGATCTATGATTCCTTTTTCATAATCTGTTCGTAGTCTGATTAATCTTGTTTTTATCCATCTTGCACGCTCTGCTTTGTCTGCTTCTAACGCAAGTTTATTACATTCATTTAGAATTGATCCAAATGTTAATTTCATAATCAGAAATGTTATGATCATACATCCTGCCTCAACAAAATGAATACGGTGCCCATGGTCCACTCTGGTGAATAACAAATCCGTCTTTTTTGCATTTTATTTTTATCTTTTCTACACTATCAATAAATTTTGAAATGTTATCTTTGTCTATGAGATATGCAGTATTGAGAACTATTTCTTGTACGTCTGATTTTAACACAGTACTATCTGTAACTATGCTTGCAAGTTCTTGATGAATCTCTCCTGTCATTTCATCTATTTTTTTCAACGTCTCATGTTTGATGGACTCGTCCATTCGCATCTTGAGAAAATAAGATGTTCCTTCTCCAGATTTTGAGATCTCTTTTTGCATTTTTTTGATCTCTTTTGATCCATCTCTTATTTTTCCTTGGATTTTTTCCATTCCTGTTTTTTCTAAAATAACTTTAATGCCAAACTCTTCTTTACCATGCAACTTGCCTATCTTTGATTTATAGTCATTATATGACTTGACTAGAAGCTGTTTTACACCTTCATCTGTTTTGAACATGATGCCAAACCTTACTGGAAGCGTGGTGCTAATACTTCTGGAACTTTCTACAACTTTTTGATGTGTGATGATGCTATCAACATCTGGCGGCATTTCCTTGAATGTTATTTTACTTACAACTGCGCTTATGTCTTTGTGATTGATTGTGTACACTTCATTATTTTCAAGACCAATATTTCCAAAATTTTCACCTTTTCCGCCTTCCATTATGCAATAGATGTACTTGCCAAACGTCTTCATTTTGATATCTTTCTCCTGTTTGGTTTTTTGATACCATGTACTGCTGATAGTACACCGAGAAGATCTAAAATGACTAAATCAATGTCTGCAACAGAGATCTTTACCTGTCCGCTCACCAAAACTCCTTTTTCTAAAAGGTGATCAACCAAATCAACTAGGGTGGTCTTGGACTCTGTTCCTATTATCTTGCTGCTTGCATGGCCTAATTTTATCTCAAATTCTTGTGGTGAGAATCCAAATTGGTCGGAGATTGTGTTTATTGTTTGTTTTATCTGGATGAATGCAAGGCCTAATCTTTCAACCTCTTCTGTTGTTAATGTTCCAGTCGAGATTCTTCGCTGCGCTTGTCTTTCCAACACTTGTCTTAGCAATTCTATTACAACTAGTACAAGCTTGGCAAGTCCTTTCTGTAAATTTTCTCCATCCAGATTTATCTGCTGGACTGGTATTTTTTTAGATCTATGAATATCTTGTTTCATCAAGAATTTTTACCTCTTGATATTTTTTGGTGTGATGTTTTTTTGTGGTGTGCGTTTTTGTTCCTTCTCCCATTTTTCCCATGGTAATTTTATCCCATAACGTTTTGCTGTCTCAAGTGATGCTATTACTAGATTTATCTTCAAAGAAAGTAAATCAACACCTACAATTGAAACTGTAATGTCTCCTGTTATCACTACACCTTTGTCTAAAATTCTGTCTATGAGATCTACGATTGTAAGCTGTCCTGGCGTAAGCTGGCGTTGACTAAGTGACATCCTCACTCACACCTTCTCTTCTAATTTTACAATAGCCGCATATTCCACTATCTTTGAACCAATGACGTGGACAAAATCCATCCAGATATTGTTCAGTGACAGTCTTTAACAAATGTGCCACAATGATGTCGAGCGGAGTACCTCTGTGACACTCTGGACATCTCGTAAAGACCCAGCCACCACTCATTGCTTTCTTAAGATCTACTTCTTCAAACTTACCACATACTAGACATACTGCCAATTTAGATCAGCTCGCGTTTATTTTTGGGGTAATCCCGGTGGCGCGGCAAGTCCGAGTGCAGATGCGTATCTTAGGAATGTATCAATTCCGGATACTACAATTCTTGCTCTTATCACAAGAATTTCAATGCCTACTAGTGAAACTGAGAGGTTTGCGTCAATAACTAGACCTTTGTCTAAGACACGATCAACTAGATCGTAGATGTTAAGCATTGGTCTGTACATTTGTTGTTGTGACATATTCTAGACGATTATATACTGAAATTCTTAGATATAAGATACTATGGTACATTGTTCTATATTGCAATTCTATCTTTCAGAACGATACGCCTGAGGTAAAAAATGGGTCTGATTTTATAGCAAAATGTTAGATGTCATTATTTAAAACATTACTGCGATTATTCATTGATTGAAAAAGATTCTATCTGCGGTACTTGTCGCAATTGCACTATCATTTGTTTTATTTTTCACACTTAAAACACATGATAATACTGTTCACGAATCTGAAATTGGAAATGCGGTAAATGATACTAATACAGTCAAGATAATTATTGTTCCATATTTTGATCCTACTGATCCTCAATGGAATGAAATATACTCAGTTGCTGACAAGTATCCAAATACAATAAAGTATGTCATCATTAACCCGTGTAGTGGTCCATGTGGAACTTCCTTGTCAGAAAATTGGAAGCAAGTAATTTCTAATCTAAAAAATCGAGGAATAAAGACACTTGGATATATCTTCAATACTTCGGAAAGTCTGGCAAACATTGACTATTATATGAAGTCTCAAGTGCCAACTGATGGAATATTTTTTGACAATGAAAGCAGTACTAATAACTTGGAAAATTTCAAACAGTTTTCAAATTATGTGCATAGTTTGGGAGGTATTGTATACATAAACCCGGGTTATAATTATCCCCAAGTTAATGATTACATAACAAGTGGTAGCACTGACATTGCAAACATACATGAAATAGAATCTGACAAGTCACAACATATTTCCCTTAATGATCAATTACCTCCTACCAAGTTGAGTGTTATACTTGGTAATGTGACCTCGAGTGAGGAAATGATATCGAAATTGACAGAGGTTGCATCTAAAGGAATTGGAACAGTGTATGTCTATGGAGATTCATACTATAATCTCCCATCATTTTTTGTAGATGAAGTAAGACAAGCTTCTGTGACTCTGATAAAATAGAATTATTTGTCTAATTCTGTGTTTATGTGAATTACTAGATCACTGATAGTAATGGGTTTTCTGATGAAACACTTGACCTCTAGATTTGGAAACATCTTTCTGAATTCATCATAATACACTTCAAAGGCGGTGAAGAAACAAATCTTGACATTGTTACTTTTCTTTTTGACTTCTCGGTATAGCTCAAAACCATTCATCTTTGGCATTCTTATGTCTATTAAGAGTAAATCATAGACATCTGGTCTGAAATTTGAGAGTGCATCTGTTGGATCGTTGTATACGTCAACTTCAAACCCCTTTCGCTGCAATCCGTTTTTTAATGATGCTGTAATGTCTGGTTCATCATCCACCACTAAGATTTTTGTCATCGTAACTATGACACCGTTTCCAAATTTAAGAATTTAGTGTAATCTCTATTCGTGAGTTCTTGGTTTGTCGGTATTCTACATGTGATCGATGCTCCCTTTTTGTTGGTGTTGTTCTTAGCCCAAATTTTTCCATTATGTGCCTCTATGATGTTTTTACATATGTACAAGCCTAATCCTGTGCCATGATACGATGATGTGACAAACTTGTTGAACAGATTTGGCATTATTGTATCATCTATGCCTGGACCTGTGTCAGTTATAGTTATTTCTGTCCAGTTTTCATCTGAAATATTTTCTAATTTGATTTGTATGGTTCCTTTATTGGTGAATTTTATTGCATTGTCTAAAAGATTGAAAATAACTTGTTCCAATCTTTCCTTATCTGCCTCTACAAAAATATGCTTGGATGAGATGACTAGTACCTTTATCTCTTGTTTGTAGTCATGATATCTATTCATGTTCTCAAAGTCATTTGCTATTGAGGATACAAGTAGATTCAAATCAAGTCGTTCTTTTTTTAATTTCAATATCTTTCCGTCAATTCTTGTTAAATTGCATAAATTATTTGAAAGTACCTTGAGTCTCAACGCATTTCTTAAAATTGCCTTGACATAATTCTCTCTAAACTCATCATGTTTGTTTTGTAAAAGTTCTGAATATGTCAATATGGCCTGAATTGAGGTCTTCATTTCATGACTTGCTATGTTTGCAAACTCTGTTTGAGCGTGATTCTGCGGTGTAAAATATTTTTCGAGTTTACTATTATCAATGTCATCACACCTCTCAATTAACAAGTACTGTATCGTTCTTCTATAATTGATTTAAAGAATATGGAAGATTGTTCTATAAGAAATAATGATCTCTGTAAAATTAATTAAATGTAAATAGTGTTTGATGTTTTACACTATTGGCTCTATTACAACTTCACTATGACTATTATGGTTTTTTGCAATTATCGCATACAAGTTTGACCATGGAATTTCAGACTGGAGAAATAGCGAGCCATTTATTTCTAGTATCTTCAAATGAATGTCTGAAATTTCAGATAGATATTCTAGAAGGGAATGATTTGACTGTCTTAAAACAAAGACAGATAGTGCAGAATTTGATTTGATAAATGATACTAGGTTTTCAATTCCTTGTCTGCCTCCTTTAACATCAGAAAATCCGCTTGCCATGTTTGAGCCAATTATGCTCAGTGGTGCCTTTTTGTATTTGATCTTCAGTTTACGCACTGTACTTTGCAATTGTTGCAATCTTTTTTTGCTTTCATCATACTTGGGGCTGGATAGGTAATCTACAATCTTTGTTTTACTGCCATTTGACAGTACTTCTATAGTACTTTTTAGTTTCAAATTTTGGTATGATTTGAGAAGGTGATCTATGTGTTCTGTCTCTGCTCCCTCAAATGGCTCAAATACAACTGGATTACCACGATGCATAAAGCCGGCAATAATTTTATCAAGAAATGCCATCACAACTCGAGTGTTTACATGAGCATCAAGTTCCAAAGTTATAATTCCATCATTTGGCAAACCCCCTTGAAATAACTCGTCTAATTCTCTGTATCCTGATGGAACATGTGAATTTTTTATGGTGTTTTGATCTGTTGTCTTGACATGTTCTTTTGCAATATGCATGTTGGAAAATTCTTTTGGTCTATAGTGTCCGTAACTTCGAAATATTCCATCATTTAGCGAGAAAATACATGATGGTCTGTTTATTCTAATTCCTCGCAATTTTGATAAAAATATCTCTCTAATTTTTCTGTTATTGTGATATCCTTGTTTTAATTCTATTACACCGTCTGCCAAGAAATCAAATGTGTGATCTTCTGGAGTCTCTGTCACAAAAATTAATTTTGCACCAGCTCGCTCTCTCCATGTTTGTAATACTCGTGCATTGTTCATCAAAGCTTCCTTGTCCATGAAGAATCCTATTGCGTCCCATGTGTCAATAATTATTGTTGGTGCTTTGACATCCATCAATTCATTTGTTATTCGCTCAAAAAGAGAACCAGGTTCATCAAGTCTTGCATCAACAAAAACAAGTGAACCATCTTCGATGGGTGTGGCATCGGTTAGTTTAGTTTTTCTTGAGTCAGTAAAAGATTTTCCAAGCCATGGATAATATTGAAACAGTTGTTCTGGAGATATTCTGGTGGATATGTATAAACAATTTGTTTTGATTTGTAACTCGTGTAAAATTGTTAGAGCAAGAGTAGTTTTACCGGTTCCTGCATATCCCTTTATTATTAGCGAGTATGTTTCTTGTTTGAGAAAATTCACTAGCTCATCAGGAATTCGTCCATCTATGAAATTGGATTGAATATGTGGTAAACGCGACATTAATTGTTATTATTTATCTAGCTAATATATGATAATATCGGATAAGGAAAATACTGTGAGACAAGAATTATGCCTACAATGTTTGCTCTAGTTTTGGCAAATAATTTGGCGTTCCTTCTCTACTAAATTCCAACATGCACTATGATACCATGTACTGCCGTAGATTGTATCACCTGCATCAAAGTGTATGGCCTTTTTACATGCCACGCATGTGGGACTATGGAAACTTGTATGTTCCATGTGGGAAGAATCATGAATTTGATGAATAATTTTCACCTCCTATGAAATTAGACGTAATTGATTCTTTTCTGCATGACTCTGAGATGTGGCATTCTTTTGCGGTGTAAAGTGTTTTGAACATCATACATATCTTTGTGGCCCGAGTTATCTTGATTTGCTCAAAATGTTCTATAAGATTGGGTACTAGTCTGAATACTATTTACTTGACTGTTACTGATTTTGCTAAATTTCTTGGATAGTCCGGGTCTGTGTCCTTTTCTAATGCTGCATAATATGCAAGAATCTGTATTGGTACTATCTCGACAAATGGATATGATGATTCACTGATTTTAGGTATCTCAATCCAATGACTATACACATCACTTGGAATATCTGAAATTCCTATTATCTTTGCTCCTCTTGCTTTAATTTCTCTTGCCGAAGTCAATGTATCAGTATATGTAGAATCGTTAGGATTTACAACAATTACAAAAGAATTTGAATCCATTAGGGCCAATGGGCCATGTTTTAGTTCTCCACCTGGTAATCCCTCTGCATGTATGTATGTTAACTCTTTCAACTTTAGTGCTGCTTCTAATGCAATTGGATAATGTATTCCCCTTCCAATTATGTAAATGTCGGAAGCATGTTTGATGGCTCTTGCAACTTTTTGAATCTCCAAATGTGATCCGAGAATTTTGCTCATAGATGAAGATATTTCTTGTAGATTGAATTCTATTTGTATATCGCAAACAATTTCTGCAATCTTGTATATGACAGACAATTGTGACGTGAAACTTTTAGTCGCGGCTACACCTATTTCGGGGCCACAATTTAGTCCAACAGAAATAGAAGAGATCTGTGCAAGAGATGAAGTCATTGAATTTATAATTGAAAAAATATCACTACCATTACTTTTTGCAATCTTGACTGCTTCAATCACGTCTGCACTCTCTCCGCTTTGGGACAGAGCTATGAGGACTGATTGTTTATCAAAATAATCGGGATAGAAACGTGCCTCACTAGAAATTATTGTTTCTATCTTTTTTTTACCATATTTTAGAAATAGGTGTTTTGCCACCAGTGCGGCATTATAGCTTGTACCGCTTCCTGTGATGTATAGTTGCTTTACATCCTTTATGGAATTTGCAAACGCTTTGAGTTCTTTTTTTGTATTTTCTCCTGCGCGCAATACTGCTAGAGGTTGTTCAAAAATCTCTTTTAGTGTAAAGTGGGCATAATCTCCTTTGTATGCGTCTGCAAATTCTTTTGATATCTTTGTGACCTGATGCCTTACTGGTATACCTGTGAAATCAAACAATTCGATGCCCTCGAAATTTATTATTACAATTTCCCCATTATCTGGATAAATTGCGTCATCTGTGTGTTCTATGAATCCCAAAACATCACTAGAGATGAAATATCCTTTTTTCCCAA
>DATEZN010000180.1:0-3400 GCA_035255545.1 Nitrosotalea sp.
AGGTACCCACGCTCCATCAATGTCTTTTTTTGACATCATTGTGACAATATCCGAAGTCTTTGCAGGAAGTATTGTCACATTTCCTCCATTTTCTGAAGTCTTGTATCCATTCTTTAGCAAGTAAGATCGTAGTGCAACATCCTGTGTATTACCAAGTTGTGGGGAAGCAAATTTCTTGCCTGCAAAATCATGTACAGTTTCTATTCCAGAATCATTTCTTATTACAAAGACTGCGCCTCCGCTTGATACACCTGCAATTATCTTGAGCCCACCATCACTTTTGAGATACCCATTGATTGCAGGATTGGGACCAACATATGCAACATCAATTCTATTTGCAAATAGTGCTTCTACTTCATCAGGTCCTGCATTGAATACCTGTGATTCGATTTTGACATTACCAAGTGCATTTTGAAAGTCACCATTGCCTACTCCTATCACTGCTTGAGCGTGATTTATGTTTGGAAAGTATCCTATTCGCAATATTTCTCCCGTGGTTTCAGATGAGGATTGTGATGGCACCAGTAAAGGATGCGATATTAGACTAAGTACAATTACAACCCCAATTATGGCACCTGCAATTCCAAACTTTATTCCAGCGTTCATGTGATGAGCCATTTTCAATACCTAAAATTACCTATGATTATCCAGGCCCCATTTGGCTCTGATTTTATCTTCTAGCTTGTGTAAGAGGAATCTATCAACTAGTAATCCAATTGTAAATATTGTAATCATGCTTGCAATTACCTGACTCATATCCAAGAATTCCCTGCCAACTGAAAGGATATGTCCCAGTCCTACAATTGACATTAGTATCTCAGCACCTATTACTGCATGCCATGCAAATGACCAAGCCTGTCTTAGACCGATTATTAGTGAAGGTGTAGCTGCAGGAATTGTAACATGTCTAAATAACAAAAATCCTTTTGCACCCATGTTTTTTGCAGCATCAAGATAGATTGGTGGTATGTTTCTGATGCTACTGTATGTTGATATCATAATTGAAAATACAGAACTCATTACAACTACAAACATTATGCCAAATTCATTAAATCCTATGAGTAAAATTGAGAATGGAACCCAGGCAATGCTTGGAAATGCCAACAATCCTGCTGAAAAAGAGTTCAGAGTTTTACCAAAGCTCTTGAATTTTATCATTGTAAACCCAACAAGTGTTCCAAGTGTAATTGACACTGCAAAAGCAGCAAGTAACCTACCTAGTGTTACACCAACACTCCAGAACAGTGTACCATTCAATATTATTTTGACAAATGTTTCTGCCACCATCGTTGGTGAAGGCAGAGATATTTTTGGAAATATTCCAAGTGTAAACACTAGTTGCCATACACCAATGAATGCTGCAATGAACAATGCCGCGTTTGCAGCATCATCAAAATTTCGTTTGTGTTTTTTAGTATCACTCATTGAATTTCATCCTTTGTTCGTGCGATGACTTCACTTTTTAGCTCATCAAGAATTTGATGATAGTATTGTTGAAGATTTTCATCTTCGGCAAGTCTTGGTCGTCGATAATCAATTATTATTTCCTTTTTAATTCTAGATGGTCTATTCTTGAATATCTCTACCTTGTTACCAAGTATTACAGATTCTGAAATATTATGTGTAACAAATATGATTGTCTTCTTTGTCCTCTCCCAGATGAGTTGTAATTCCACAAGCAATAGATCTCTTGTCTGAGAATCAAGCGCTGCAAATGGTTCATCCATCAAGAGAATTTCAGGATCCATTGCAAGTGCTCTAGCTATTGCAACTCTTTGTTTCATTCCTGTTGATAATTGATACGTATACGAGTCTGCAAATTTTGTAAGCTGCATCATGTCAAGATATCTTTTAGATATTTCTCTGCGTTCATCTGTTGGAATTCCTGCCATCTTTAGTCCAAACTCTACATTGTCAATCACTTTGAGCCATGGAAATAGTGCACCCTCTTGGAAAACCATTGTCCTGTCAGGTCCTGGATCAGAGATCGGTTTGCCATTTAGTAGAATTTCTCCCGAGTCTGGTTTTTCAAGACCTGCTACAATATTCAAAAAGGTGGATTTTCCACATCCTGATGGACCAACGATACATACGAAATCACCTTCTTCTACATTTAGATTGACACCATCTAGTGCAACAACAGAATTTCCATTATGATCAAAGTGTTTTACAATATTTTTAGCCTGAAGTTTTGTCATGAAATTATTCTCCTATGTAGTCTATGAACAGTACGGAAATCAGTTATCATATAACGTCGTTATAATATTTATCTTAAATAGTAATCGAATTTTAGCTTGGACTAATTGCTCCATCTCACAAATTAGAAAACTGATTTCATTATTTTTTTAAAATAAAAACTGGATCTGCACCATGATCATAAAAGATAAATGCTAAATTCTGATCACAGAAAACCTCAATGATGAAAGGAAAAGCAGTTCTAGCTTTCTCTGGCGGACTTGATACTTCTGTTGTGATAAAATATCTTCAAGAAAAACACAAGCTTGATGTCATAACAGTTACAGTCGATGTTGGCCAAGAAGATGACTTGAAAAAGATTTCAGCCAAGGCAAAAAGTCTTGGCGTGTTAAAACATTTCAACATTGATGCACGACAAGAGTTTGTAGACAATTTTATTATTCCAGCTATCAAGGCAAATGCACTATACCAAAAAAAATACTGTCTTGCAACAGCACTTGCGCGACCATTAATTGCACAAAAAGTAGTTGAAATTGCAGAAAAAGAAAACGCATCAGCACTTGCCCATGGCTGTACAGGAAAAGGAAATGATCAAGTAAGATTTGATGTTACATATCGCTCAGGCTCTAACCTTCCAATCATTGCTCCAATACGCGATCTCAATCTCACACGAGATGTAGAATTGAAATACGCACAAAAACATCACATTCCAATTGATAACACTGCAAAAAAATTTAGTATTGATCAAAACTTGTGGGGAAGAGCAATCGAAGGTGGAGATATGGAAGATGCATTCTCAGAACCACCAGACGATGCATTCATCTGGGTCAAGACAAAGAACTTGCCAGAAAAACCACAATACTTGGAAATAAAATTTGAAAATGGCATACCTGTTGCAGTTGATGGAAAACGTATGAAACCAATTGAATTAATCAAATACATCAACAAAAAAGCAGGTGCAAACGGAGTAGGAATTGTAGACCACATTGAAGACAGAGTAGTAGGTATAAAATCAAGGGAAGTCTATGAGACACCCGGTGCGACATGCATCATTGAAGCACATACTGATCTTGAAAAAATGGTTTTGACAAAACACGAATTGCGATTCAAGACAATGGTTGATACAGAATGGTCATGGATTGCATATTCTGGATTGTGGCAAGATCCATTAAAATCAGATTTAGATATGTTTATCAATGCTACA
>DATEZN010000181.1:0-4608 GCA_035255545.1 Nitrosotalea sp.
ACAAAAAAACTGTATTTGATGGGTTCAAGGAAATGCAAGAGACAGGAATTGGACCACTCATTGAAATCCAACTAGTCAAAAAAAACAAGACAACATTTTTTGGTTTATGCAAGGGAGCAAAAATAGGTGATGACACCAAGATATCAAATGTTTACCTTGTTACAATTCAGGATGTTTCTCTGATGCACAATTCTATGAATAAAGCAAAATATGCAGAAAAAGAACTAGAAAAAAAATACAACGAACTCAAGAAAGCATATGATTCTATCGTGATGGTAGAAAACAAGTATGAGAATCTCTATGAACACTCGCCTGATCTTTTGCGTACTATTGATCTTAACGGAGTAATTCTTAACTGCAACAAATCATATGCAAAAAATTTGGGATATGAAAAAAATGAAATTATTGGGACCTCTATACTAAAACACACTGCAGATAGAAGCCACGCTGATTTAGAAAAAGGAATAACAGAATGGAGAACATCTGGAATGATTTCCAATATTGAAATCTGGCTAAAAAGAAAAGATGGAAGCTCATTTCCAACATTATTCTCTGGGAACAACTTGTATGATGAAAGTGGTAATCTGACTGGGCGGACGGTAGCATTTCGAGATATATCTGACATTTATGCAGCAAGAACTAGAATAGAGCAAGACGAAAAAAAAATAAACGAACAATACGACGATCTAAAAAAAATCAACTTTTTACTTGCAGCAGCTGAAACAAGATTTCGAAGTCTCTATGAGACATCACCTGATCTGATGCGTACAATAGATCATGATGGTAACATTACTGATTGCAATGATGCTTATGCACTAGATTTGGGATACACAAAACAAGAAATTATTGGAATGTCAATCTTTGATCATGCTGCAGAACAAAGTATCGACTATATGCTACAAATCTTTGGTTCTTGGAAATCTGGTCATAGTATAACAAACAAAGAGGTCTGGATGAAAAGAAAGGATGGGGCGGTCTTTCCTGCATTATTGAGTGCGACTACGTTCTATGAGGGTGATGGCCAGATGCGAAGCAATACGATAATCAAGAATATTACAGAACTTTATGATGCCCGAAAAAAAATAGAGGAGAACGAGGCACATATACGGGCTCAATACGAGCAGTTACGCAGAACTGACAAATCAAAAGAAGAGTTTTTGACCATGATAACACACGAATTGAAGACTCCTCTTGTACCCATACAAGGATACATTGACATTTTGCTTACCGACGCATTTGGTACGATAACTGATGCACAAAGACAGAGACTCGAAATTATAAAACTAAATGCACATACTCTTTCAAAACTGATGACTGATCTTTTGGATGTACAAAAAATTGAGCTTGGTCAACTGAGAGTATCAAAAGAGCGACACCGTATGGCGGATGTTTTAGATGGTGTAGTTGAAAACATGAAACCTGCCATGGAAAAATATGGTATTCAAATACGGACACAATTACAGTCTGATCTATTCTGCATGTGTGATTCGATGCGAATTGAACAAGTGATACACAATTTGATCAGTAATGCCATTGATTTTTGTCCTAAAGAAAATGGACAAATTTCTATAGTATTGCATACCAAGGGAGCAAATGCAGAAATTACTGTTAAAGATAATGGGATTGGAATATCTGAAAACAAACTGGATCAAATCTTTGTCAAGTTTTATCAAATTGATACCTCTGTAACGAGAGAACATGGTGGAACAGGACTGGGACTTGTTGTATGTAAGGGAATAGTCGAGGCACATGGTGGAAAGATATGGGCAGAATCTGAAGGTGAGAACAAGGGATCTGAGATTCACATACTGTTGCCGCTTGATAATTAAGTATCTAGTGCAAGAAAGAAATGATTAAACCATCAAAATAGAAAAAACTTGACATGTCAACGGTTCTATTGGTGATTTGTTAATGGTTGATTCTCAGATTCTGATATTTGTGGTAATGATTGTTGTCGTGCTAGTTTTCAGGTTTCGAAAGATAGTTTCAGGAGGACCTGTAAACAAAAATAAAATAATTTTTTCAATGATATCTTATTTTGCCATTAGCATGTTTGCGGTATTTAGCTCATTTCAGGCAGGAGTATCCTATTGGTATGTCTTTGCGTACGTAGGTGTTCTGATGGGTGCAACATATCTCTCACACAGGCACGTTGACAAGTCTATAATAATCTGGAAGGCAGATGATGGCAAAATTCATGCAAAGGGGGGAAATGTTCCATATGTGATTTGGGTGATAGGACTAGTATCTCGATTTATCTTGGGATATGCTTTTCTTGGTTCCAACTATCTTACTGCCTCATTTAGTGTTCAACAAAATCTGAGTCCATTTGATATTGAAATAACGCTTGTTGTAGACTTGATAATGATGTTAGGTGTTGGAGCACTAGCTGGAAGAAATCTTAGATTGATATCAAAACTGAAAAGTTTTCAAATTACATAATTGTCTTGTAATAAAAAAGGAGATCACTGGTCAAGTCCAAACCATTACTTGATTGGCACAGTCTTTGGTCTGAGCGCTGCAATCCAATGTTGATGTTGTACCAGTGATCCCTATGACCTATGCACATGTGTCTTACAAGAAAAAATCTGTACGACAGGTAACGCGCACAAGTAAGATGTGATATCAAATTATTAAAAATAATGAGTGTCGCATATCTCTAGTCTAATTTTTTAAAACAAATGTGTGCAACATGAATTAATTATTTAGAAAGAGAGATCTGAATTTTCAAGTAACTAGCTTAGCAAGTGGTATAAACAAATAATATGTACGGTATGAGAGGTAAGTAGAACATGGTAGAAGCTTCCCTTAGAACACACTTGTTGCATGATCTCAGTCACTTTGGATTACGAACTGCAGTAGGTGTCATGTTTATTGTTCACAGCGTTGGTAAATTTGCTAGCGGCTCTTCAGGATTTTTCTCAAGTATTGGCCTTCCTGCCGAAATGTCATTGTTAATTGGATTGTTAGAGTTGATTGGAGGCATACTTCTCATTGTTGGAGTGCTAACAAGAATAACTGCTAGTCTTCTTGCAATAGAAATGCTCATTGTCATGGTGTGGCTAAAAAAACTCGAGTCATTTTCTGGAAAAAACGGACTAGAACTAGAATTGCTTGCATTTGTGATTTTATTGACTGTAATTGTATTGGGTCCTGGAAGATTCTCAATATCTCATCTAGTAAAAAAAATCCCAAGATTTATCCAGTGATTTCATCTCTAACGCTGGAAAATCTTCTCTGTTGTGACTGATTCTAGTAATTTATTAAAAAAATAAAGAAAGAGATTTCTACTTTTTTGGGAGTGGATTATCTCTTACTTGCTTCGGAAAATATTTTTTGCAACTTTGATTCAAGCTCCTTTTTACCTTCTGATTGCACCAACATTGATTGCCAGACTTTGGCTGCTGTTTCTATCATTGCATCTGCTGCCTTGTCAAGTGAAGGGCCAAATGTGGTGTCAATTCTCTTTTTGAGTCGTTCCACATGTGCCTGATACAGTGCATCGTGGAATGCCTTGTGCAGTAATTCCATTGATTGTTTCACAGGATCAACTGTTCCACAACCACAGTCACCACAATCTGCTTCAGAGGTGCATGAGCATGTTGCATCTTCTTCTGTATTGCATGTTCCTGATTTGCATTCCATATTACTTTCTTATAGTCACTATACAAAGGTAAGTATATAAATTGGAAAGTGATAAAAGAGAAAGTAAGTGAGATTTTAGTAAGTTGATGCCACAAGAACTCAAAGATCTATCAGACCAGATAAAATGCTGTCCCGTGGATAATACATTCCGACTTGTTGGTAAAAAATTTACAATACATATACTTCGTAACATGCTGATCCTAAATCACACTAGATTCCACCAGTTTCTTGAATCTGTGGAAGGAATCAATCCTAAGACACTCTCTGTGCGGTTACGCGAGATGGAAAAAAGTGGTTTGATCAAAAGACAAGTCTATGCTCAAACTCCCATCAAAATTGAGTATACTGTAACAGAAAAAGGAAAGGAACTAAAATTAATTATAATGCAAATGGCTGCTTTTTCAATGAAGTATTGTAGTTCTGATGTGTTCAAGGATGGTAAACCGCGAACACTAGAACAAGTGTTCGGGAAACCAAAGAAAACTAGCAAGTAACTGTGTTGTACTGGATAAAGATTTTTCCTATTTTCTATTTACGCTGCAATGGCATGATGGTCCACATGTACATATTCCAGTGACTGTACAATTACAATCTGGAGATATACACTTGTCCTCTTTTCCACATCCACAATTCATGATATTGGTGTGGTGCTGCTGATATTTAATAATTAAATCAAAATCTTGGCTATGATCTAATGGCATGTTGTACATAAATTCGCTGTAACTAGCCGTCGAGTTTTTTTCGTTTTTCTTCGATTCTTTTTTCTGCCTCTAGTCTCTCAAGGCTGTATGATTTCATGTCTGCAAACTTGATGATATTGGACAGATTTGGATGGACCTTTTTAATTGCCTTGAACATTTCTTGCGCAACTTTTCTATAGTCCTGATGTCCTTGTGGGACAGTTCTTAATTCTATCAAATGTACTGCTTCACGCAAATTTAGTTTCATAAAATATGGATAATT
>DATEZN010000182.1:0-2839 GCA_035255545.1 Nitrosotalea sp.
ACAACATTATCAGGTAAAAGAATATTGGATCAATTACAAGTCGAGCAACTAGTGGCTTTGTGATATCAGGAGTAATGTAAAAGCCCCAGTATGTTGTAACCATAACTTGCGTGATACCCGTAATACCAAATGCAGTTACTAGTGGCCTATCTTTCCACGAGAATTTTTTGTATCTATCTATGAATGGCGTCATCGCTATAGCTACAATAAATATTCCAGGCCACAATACGCCTGTCACGAATTTGTCATACTGCGTCCTCAAGAATGCATAGATTCCAGTAAGATACCATTCAGGTACTGTAATCCCTGGCGGCACCGTAGGTTCAAACTTGGAACCAAGATCTACTGGAAACACTCCACCGGTTAGAAATATTGCACCGGAAATTGCCATCACCATAGGGACATCAAAGACCAAGAATCGTGGCATGTGAACTGCCATCAGTCCTAACATCACTATTGGTAAGAGAAATACGTGCATGGTGTAAAACCTAAGAATGAAATCAGCAAAGCCAGAACCAAACATGGCGTCACGAATTGTAGGTCCAACTACTGGCATAGAATTAGTAAGAGACGCCGCTATACTGATTGCAAGTTCAGCACGTTCACTAAATATGATATCATAACCAGTAAATGCTTCCAAAATAGTTACAGTACCAAGTACTACACCAGTAACCCAAATGATTTCATTTCTTATTTTGTATCTTCCACTAAAGTATTGGTAATACATGTGAAGAACCGCAAGAAGAACCATTGCGTTTGATGCATGATAGTGAATATTTCTTATAGCAAATCCATAAGGAACTGTATCATTAATTTTTTGAACACTGTCCCATGCTCTATCCAATATCGGCTGATAGTAAAACATCAGCAATGCGCCAGTTACTCCAAGAATGATAAATATTACAAATGTAAGCATTCCCAAGAATCCAAATGGACTTACAAATCTTGCAGGGAACGAGAATTTTGTTCCAATGAAGACAGTGCGTTCCAGCCCATCCCATATCCAGTAGAAGAAATCTACTAGACCGTTTCTACGTTTTAAGGAAACGACCATATCCTACAACTCCATTTTCGTTTACATTCCATACAGCTGGTTGAATCCACAAATTTCCATCGTTATCAGCTTCAAAATAAAGGGTTGCTAACACATTTGATGGTGAAGCTTGAAGTGAAGCAGGTCCTGCAAAGGCCTTTCCATTCAATGGATTATACATGCTCCCATGACATGGACATTCACCTCTTTTTCTACCTTCTTGTGGCCAGTATTTCCACAGACACCACAGATGTAAACAAACCATACTATAAGCACGAAAAGCGGTAACATCGTCTTTATCTCCACCAAGTTCTTCTGGCAATCTGATAAACTGCCATTTTTTGAATGCCTCTTGATCAAGTACAGTATCTCCTGTTTTTGGATAAGTGATAACCTCAGAATGATTCTTTGGAAAAGTCTTGACGTTTGCCTGTGTTCCATCCGGTAGAATAACTTGTGCTTTATCTAGAGAAGCATTGGACGGGTTTGGCATGAATTTGCCCCATGGAACAAACGGTGTAAATGTTAAAGCTACTCCTGCAGCACCAAGTAACTTGAGAAAATCACGTCGAGATAGGGCATCCTTGGCAGAATCTTGCTCAGACATCCAGAGCTCAGTTCTTGAAAATTTGCATATAAACCTTGTCTAGCCTCTTTTTGAAATTCTCAATCTTTTGAAAGTAAAGATGGTTATTGTGGACACAATTCCAATTCCAAGCAAAATCTCAACCAAGGTTGTGAAATTCTGATCGCTTTTGATTGGACCAGAGATAACATTAGAATTATCTATATTTAGCACAATGTTTGCAACTCCAATATTTCCTGCCCTATCTTTTGCAGTGACTGGAATAGTATAATCACCATTTGCCATAGATGTCGTATCAAATTGAATATTTTTAACATCGTGGAAAACTTGTTTGGGAGTTTGTACAACCAACCAGTCTTTTTGTGCCAAGTTCAATTCATTTACATCCAAATCAATGTCAACCACTCCAGAAACTTTAGAGTTGTTTTGTGGTGATTTTACTATAATTTGTGGTGCAGTGTTATCTATTACAAATTTAAATTCTTTTGAGACATCATGACCTACAGTATCAGTTACAACAAATTTAATGTCATGTTCTCCTTCAGAGAGATTTCGTACATCTTTTGTTAGTAGAGTTTGATTGATTATCTTTGGTTTTTCATCATCAAGATAATATTGTTCATCTTCTATATCTTGTCCAATTATTTTTGGAGCAATTGTATAATTATTATTAATAAAAAGCGGAATGTCCAATATCATTTGAGGTTGAGACTCTATTGGTAATATAGTAGAGAATTTTGTAGTAATTGTTACAGGTTCTGCAATTGATCTTCCTCCAAATAATGGAGCATGTATCAATACAGAATACACACCAGTCTGATTTATTGATGCATATAATACAGTAGATGTTGGATCATTATTTTTTATTGGATAAAATCCTCCTCCTTCACTAAATGAAGTACTTGGACCAAGCCAGTCTCCAGTAGGCCACCCTTGAAACTGTCCAAGTACGCCAGGCGGAATATTTGTTTGAATAATTCTGCCTTGTGGATCTATTACAAAGACAGATAGATTTGTGTTAGGATCTTTCCAAGAAAGAGTCATTGCAATTGAATTTATTGTCTTGTCAGTGACATCAAAAAAATATGGACGCCAATCACCTGCATTATACCTGTTTGACATGTCAAATCCACCTCCGATGTAACCATTTCCATACAGTGTATCACCCTGTTGTCCTTGTATCACAGTGGGCAAATCTTTTGGTTGAAGTTTTTTCATTA
>DATEZN010000183.1:0-10755 GCA_035255545.1 Nitrosotalea sp.
GAAAATCTCCACCGCTCATGTCTTGTCCTGAACTTGCATCATGGCCGCTCATGTCTTGTCCGCCACTCATGTCATGACCGCTATCCATGTACTGGTCTGGTATGAAACTTGTCATTGCCATGCCCATAAAACCCATCATTGATGAAAACATCATCATGTCCATTATTCCCATGAACATCATTGACGGCATAATTGACTTGTTTGCTTCCATGTGTTGTTCGAGTTTTTGCTTGTCTCCACTCTTCCACATGGTCACCATTTGATCCCAGTTTTGTTGCAATTCGAATCTTCTTTCTTCTAGTTCTTTGTTGCCCTTGTCAGTCAATGTGATTTCTTTTTTGGGACCAAACCAGCCTTTTTTTTCAATGATTACTGTAAAACCTTTTTCTTCAAGGCGTGCAAGTAAACTAGTTAATTCCTGATTGTCAATCTTTGTCTTTCTCAAGATCTTTTCAAACTTTTTTGCACCCTGACTTATTGCACTGAGTACTATGACATCATTTGGTTCTTGTTCCACGATATCGTGACTGTAATTGCCCTATAAATCGGTTATTCCGCAAGACATTAAGCCCGCATGACATTCTGTAAAAAATATGGAAAGAGATTCTTACACTGATGATGACATACGAAAAATTTATTCTTTAAAAAATATTGCAGTGGTGGGCATGTCGAAAAACCCCGACAAGGCAGCACACTATGTTCCAAAATATCTGATTGATAATGGATTTAATGTAATTCCTGTAAATCCAACTGCAACAGAAATTCTTGGAAGAAAATGTTATCCAACACTACTTGATATTCCTGGTATAGTTGATGTAGTTGATGTCTTTAGACCGTCTGATCAAGTCTTGCCAGTTGTAGAAGAATCTGTAAAGATAAAGCCACAAGTCATATGGTTACAAGAGGGAATACACAATTCTGAAGCAGAAGATGTTGCAAGAAAAGCAGGAATACCAATAGTTGTCTTTAATCGATGTATGCTTGCAGAACATCAAAGGTTGTTCTAAGACATGTCAGACGATTTTGAAGCATTTCACAAATCACTCTTAGATCTAGTCAAGTCTTTTGAGCAGAAAAATGTCTTGGTGAAAATGAACTCTGATCCTGATTCTAATATTATTAGAATCTATGGAGAACGCTCTGGTGGATTGGCTCTTGCAAAAACTGGACTGGAAGAAGTGGAAGAACTTGCTCTTACAACTGCGGAACATCATCCCTACTGGGGTTTATTGTATAATGGCTCGCAAATTCTAAAAATCGTGCTTGAAAAATGGAATGGTACTCTGACAGATGATGAGATAATACAAATCAAATGGCACGCTGATGAGATAAAAAATTCATCTGGCAATGCAAATTCTCACAGTCATGATGAATAATCTGCAGCAAAGATAAATAGCAAGCAACATCAGATGAGGACATGCCAATAAAGATTGGCCTTTTAGGTAAGACTAATACTGGTAAAACCACTTTTTTCAACGCTGCAACCCTAGCCGGAGGTGAAGTCTCAACTTATCCATTTACAACAAAAAAACCAGAACGTGCCCTTGGGAATGCAATCACTCCCTGTGTTCATACGGAATTTAACATAAAGGATAATCCTCAAAACTCGAAATGCACTGATGGCTGGAGATTTATTCCAATTGAGCTAATTGATCTTCCTGGACTGATAAAAGATGCGTGGGCAGGCAAGGGACTGGGAAATCAATTTCTTTCAGTGGCAACACAATCTGATGCAATACTACATGTTGTAGATGTATCTGGAAGCATTGATGCTGCAGGACGAATTGCCGAAGTTGGAAGCGGTGACCCAATTGCTGATGTTTCTGATATTGAAGAAGAACTCATCATGTGGTATCTCAAATTACTAGAAGGCAACCGAGATAAAATATCCAAATTAATCCAATCTGAGACAGAACCCATTGTTGCAATAACTGATGTGTTTCGTGGAATAGGTGTCAAGGAAGGACATGTCAAGGAGGCATTAAAGACAACAGGCCTTGAAGACAAGCACTTTGAAAACTTTGACATGCATGATAGCAAAAAATTTGCGGCATATTTACGAAAGATATCAAAACCCACACTCATTGTTGCAAACAAGATTGATGTTCCTGGTGCTGAAAAAAACTTTGACAGGCTACGGGAAAAATATGTTGACACTATTGTAATTCCTGCAAGCACAGACAGTGAGCTCTCACTAAGAAAGGCTGAGAAAAAAGGTCTCATCAAATATGTTCCAGGATCAGAACAGTTTGATATTTTACACAAGGAGCAGTTGACCAAGAAACAACTGGAGGCACTTGATTTTATCACTCAAGGGATATTGGGCGAATACATGAGAACTGGTGTCCAGTTTGCAATCAATGTTACAGTATTCAAGTTACTAAAGATGAATTCCATATACCCTGTTGCAAATCCTGAAAACTTTTCTGACAAAAAGGGAAGAATTCTTCCTGACTTGCTTTTGCTCAAAGATGGTGCAACAGTTGAAGACCTTGCAAAAGAGATACACACAGATCTTACAAAAGGTCTACTCTATGCAAAAGATGTGAGATATGGAGTGCGACTTCCTGTGAACTATCAGTTACGAGATAGAGATGTTGTATCACTAGTTAGTGCAAAAACCAAAAAGTCCTAGTTTTCTATACCTATTTTCTCTTGTTTCATCCAGAGTGTCTTGGTCTTGTGATCAATCAGTGTTATGTTCATGTCTGAGATTTGTTTTCTTATTGCATCTGCTTCTTGGAATTTTTTCTGATTGCGTAATTCATTTCTCTGTTTGATTAGATTTGAGATTTGATTTTTCTCGTCATCTGTGACTTGGATAACTCTAAGACCCAGAATTGATGACATTTCTTGAAATGTTGGGAAAACCATGTCTGATATTGTCTTTGTAATTTTTTCTGATGATGCCAGTTGGTTGATGTTTTTAACCAGTTTAAAGAATGCGGCAAGTGCAAGTGGAGTGTTAAGGTCAGAATCTAGTGCACTGTCAAACTCTGCCTTTGATTCTTGTATGATACTTTTGACTAGAGTCAAATCTTCTGTTGTCTTGGAATCATCTGATAAAATCATCTCAAAATAACAATTTTCAACTTGGCGCCATTTTATTATGGTCTCCTTGAGAATTTCTTCAGAATAATCAATTGGTTTTGTATAGTGACCTGAAAGGCAAAACAGTCTGACTATGTTTGGGCCCCATGTTTTTAGAACATGGTCAATTGATTTTGTGTTTCCTAGTGACTTTGACATTTTTTCTCCGTTTATTGTAACCATGCCTACATGCATCCAAATCTTGGCAAAGTTGATTCCGGAAAAAGACTCTGACTGCGCTATCTCATTTTCATGGTGGGGAAATATTAGATCGCGTCCTCCACCATGAATTTCAAAATTACTTCCAAGATATTTCAGACTCATTGCAGAGCATTCAATGTGCCATCCAGGTCTTCCTTTGCCCCATGGGCTGTCCCATGTGGGAGAATCATCTGAGAATTTCCATAATGCAAAATCTAGTGGATCTTTTTTTGTCTCGTCAACTTCGACTCGTGCACCTGAGATTAGTTCATCTGTTTTTTTCTTTGAAAGTTTTCCATATTCCTTGAACTTTAAGACTGCAAAATACACTCCATTTTTGGATACGTATGCAAATCCCTTGTCTACTAGACCATTGATTAGGTCAATCATGTTTGTGATGTGCTCTGTGGCCTTTGGGTACAAGTCTGCTCTTTTTACATTGAGTTTATCAAAATCATCAAAATAATTTTTTATGTATCTAGTAGTTATGACATCTGCTGAAGTATTTTCTTTTTTTGCACGATTGATGATTTTATCATCAACATCGGTAAAATTTTGTACAAGGTTTACTTTGGCACCATTTGATTCTAGATATTTTCGTAATGTATCAAATACAATAATGGTTCTGGCATGACCAATGTGGCTCTCATCGTATACGGTAACACCGCATAGGTAAATTCTCACAGAGTTTGAGATGTCTACATTTTTTTCTGCTACTGATAGTGTATCAAAAATTCTCAAAGTCTTTCATCCTTGCAGTGTGCATGGAGTAGCCATGACTCTTTTATGTTCGCTTTTTTTGTGCATTCTATAGATCTTGTCAACATCTGAGATTGGTATTTCTGTAATCTTTGCTGTCTCATCAACTGCAAGACCTTTGTCAATGATGCAGTGCAATATTGAATCAATTTCTTCATAGTTTAGACCAATTTCTGTCTCAGCTGTATGGCCTTCCCACAAATGTGGACCGCTTGGTTTTGAGATGATATTTTGTGACAATCCTAAATTCTTTGCAAGCTCACGAATCTGGGTTTTGTACAGTGATACAATTGGCAGCAAATCTGCTGCTCCGTCTCCAAATTTTGTAAAATACCCAATTAGAAATTCACTCCTGTCAGACGAGCCTAACACAAGAGAGTTTCGCGCATTTGCATAATAGTATAACATGTTTGCTCGTATTCTTGCACCAAGATTTGCAAATGATAATGGATTTGATTCCAAGTACTTGGCGTATTCTTTATGGATGAATTCAATGTCAATTAGTTTGTATTCTATCTTATAATTATCAACTATTTTTATTGCATCTTCTGTATCACTGTTTGGTGTAATCTTTGAGTTTGGCATGATTAGTGCGAGTGTTTTCTCTTTGGTAAATTTAGCACATAAAGCTGCAATTATTGCAGAGTCTATTCCACCGCTTAATCCGAAGACTAGGCCGCCAGACTTTCTTTTTTCTAGCTCTTCCTTTAAAAAATTACCAATGTTATTTTGAATTGAATCATAATCTTTCTTGACTAACTCTTCTACAATTTTGTGATTCAATGTTTTTTAAAATGTCTATAAGAAATTAAACTTATCAAACGTCTAGGTAAATTCCGTCTTTTTTTACTTCAACCTTGTATGTTTGCAGTTTTACTCCCTTGATGTAATCTTGTAGTTCTCCAGTCTTGATGTTATAGTGCCAAAAGTGAAGTGGACACTCTACAATGTCGCCTTCGAGTTTACCTGGGGCAAGTGAGCCATCTTGGTGTACACATACTGAATCTAGTGCATGGAAACCGTCTTGGTTGAATATTGCAATTCTTTTACCGTCTACGTTAAACTCTTTTCCCTTACCTGGGGCAATTGCATCTTTTTCTGCTACCTTTTTCCATGCCATGTTTTGTAAAACAAAATCTATCCAATATTTAGATTGCCATTTCTGATACTGTTTTATACCCCATAAAATTGTGATTTGATATGAGCCAAGTAAAAGATCCTAGTCTCTCCGAAAAGGGCAAAATGTCATATGAATGGGCTCGCGATCACATGCAAATTCTCACTAATACTGTATCTAGATTAAAAAAATCCCAGCCACTCAAAGGCTTGCGTATAGGAATATGCTTGCATATTACAAAAGAGACATCTGTCTTGATTATGGCTGCAAAAGAACTTGGCGCTGACGTAAGTGCATGTGCTGCAAATCCTCTTTCAACACAGGATGACATTGCTGCATTCTTGGCTGAAAATGGAATTCACATCTATGCATGGACAGGTCAAACTACAGAAGAATATGATTGGTGTATTGAACAGATGCTAAGTCACAAGCCTCAGATTTTAACTGATGATGGTTCTGACAGTCACAGCAAGATACATGGCAACAAAAAATTTGCTTCAATGAATGTCTTGGGCGGAACTGAAGAGACAACCACCGGTGTCATACGACTAAAGGCACTTGCAAAAGAAAAGAAATTGAAGTATCCAGTAATTGCAGTAAATGATGCATATACAAAACACATGTTTGACAATAGATATGGAACAGGCCAGAGTACAATAGATGGCTATCTGCGTTCCATGAACTTGTTGATTGCAGGAAAACGTATTGTTGTTGCAGGATATGGTTGGGTGGGAAGAGGTGTTGCATCAAGATGTCGCGGAATGGGTGCCAAAGTTTGTGTTACTGGAGTTGATCCTGTTAGAGCATTAGAGGCTCACATGGATGGTTTTGAAGTTGCTCCGATGGCTGAAGCCGCAAAGACTGGTGAAATATTTATCACTGCAACCGGCCAGACTGGAATTATTAGAAAAGAACACATCTTGACAATGAAAAGCGGTGCAATAATGGGCAACGTAGGTCACTTTGATGTTGAAGTTGATGCTAAATTCTTGTTAACTGAATCAAAATCTGTAAGAGAAGTAAGACCACATCTTGATGAGTGTGTCTTGAAGAATGGTAAAAAGATGTATCTTATTGGAAAAGGACGAATTGCAAACTTGGTTGCAGCAGAGGGACATCCTCCAGAAGTTATGGCACAATCATTTTCAAACCAATTGTTGTCCATGATATACATTGCAAAGAATCACAAAAAAATAGGAAAGAATGTGATTACAGTTCCACAAGAGATTGATATCCAGATTGCAATTGATGCACTCAGAGCAATGAATGTAAACATGGACAAACCAACTGCAGCCCAGATAAAATACTGACAGAGCTGGGCATAGCTTAAATCACACACAAACTTTACCCTGATAATGAAAAAGGCAATCATTACTAGTGCACTACCCTATGCAAATGGCGAGATACATCTTGGACACGTTGCCTCTACTTATCTTCCTGCTGATATTACGACACGATTTTTAAAAGCAAATGGCACTGAAGCGTATTACTTTTGTGCATCTGATGATTTTGGTACTCCGATTCTTATCCAATCTGAAAAAGAGAACAAGACTCCGGAAGAATATGTCAAGGTCTGGAACAAACGAGACCATGAAGACTTTACATCTTTTGGTATTGGCTTTGATTTTTTTTACAGGACTAGCTCGCCTGAAAACATATCATTTGTACAACAAGTGTTCAAGAAATTACAGGAAAATGGACACATTTACGAAAAGGAAATTATCCAGTTTTATTGTACCATAGACAAAAAATTCCTGCCTGATAGATACGTTCTTGGGAGATGTCCATACTGCAAGGCTGAAGACCAGTATTCTGACTTGTGTGAAAAGTGTGGCAGAGTACCAGAAGAAATCGAGGATCCCAAATGTTCTATATGTAAAAACCCGCCTACTAAAGAAAAAACAAGACACTATTTTTTCAAGCTGACAAACTTTGCAAATGAACTAAACCAGTGGCTAGAGGCTGATTCATACCTCCAACGAGACGTCAAAAAATATGTTCAAAACTGGATAAAAGAAGGCCTTGTTGACTGGGATATCACACGAGACATGAACTGGGGTGTTCCAATACCTGATAGTAAAACAGGACAGGTATTCTATGGTTGGTTTGACAATCACTTGGCATACATTTCAACTGCATTAAAATTTCTAAATGACAAGGGCCTTGATGGCAAAAATTTCTGGAATGATGCAGACATTTATCATTTCATTGGAAAAGATATCGTATATCATCACTATCTGTTCTTACCTGCAATGAGAATTGGAATTGGAAAAGAGTTCAAACTGCCTGATTATATCCCGACTAGGGGCCATCTTATGCTCCAGTCTAAAAAAATATCAAAGAGCAGAAATTGGTATATTGGTCTAAAAGACTTTCTTGGAATTTATCCTGCAGACTATCTCAGATTTTATCTTGCATTGATAACTCCTTACAGCCAAGATGATCTTAATTTTGACTGGGAAGAATTTGCATCAAGAATAAACTCTGAATTAATTGGCAACATTGGAAACTTTGTAAATAGAGCACTGGGATTCACACAAAAAAGCATGGGTGGAGTCGTACCAGGTACTACAGAATTTGATCAAAGCGACAAGGATGCTCAAGGGAAAATAAATAATTTTTCAGCCGAGCTTACTATTTTGATGAAAGACAACAGTCTTGACAAGGCACTGAAAAAAATCATCGAGTTTTCTGCACACTTTAACCAGTATTTCCAGAAAAAGGAACCGTGGAAAGGAGGAGCAGGCTCTAACAATTGCATGTTAATTTCAGTCAATGCGGTTCGTAGCTTGGCAATATCGCTTTACCCATTTTTGCCAGAATCATCCCAGAAAATATGGGAACAAGTTGGTATGGATGGCTCTGTGTCAGGACAACCATGGAATTCCATGTCTGAGATTGCCATAAAAGAAGGCCACAAGATTGGCATCTCTTCACCTCTGTTTAAAAAAATAGAAGCCACTGATATCGAGGCAAACAAGGCAAAACTTGGCAAGTAAATGAATCTGCAGTGGATATCACGAGATGGAAAACTCTTGCTTGGGGCAAGAATTGTTAGGACTTTTTCATATGGGTTTCTTAGTGTAATTCTTGCAATCTATTTGCATCTCATAGGGTTCAATGATGTTCTAATTGGTGTCGTACTTACGGCCACACTTGTAAACAGCGTATTTTTCAATCTCTTTTCTAGTGCATATGCTGATAAAATAGGCAGGAGAAAGACTCTGATAATTTATGCGATATTGATGATAGTGTCGTCTGTAATATTTTTTGTAACAGACAATCCGGTAGCACTTGTCATTGCAGCACTCATTGGAACCATAAACGTTACAGGATCTGAAGTGGGTGCGTTCTTGTCACTAGAACAAGCGCTGCTACCGCAAACTGTACGTGATGACAAGAAAAGAAATTCAATATTTGCAATCTATAATGCGGTTGGAACCTTTGCATTATCTGCAGGTGTTCTACTAGCTGGCTTACCATCACTATTGCATAACTATGGTGTTGATGAAATTGGCGCAATCAAGTTGTTGTTCTTAATTTATGCAGCTTGTGCAGTGGCAGTTCTTGGAATTTATCTAGTGCTTTCTAAAAACATTGAAGCAAAAGACAATGTGCCAAAATCTGGACTATCACTAAAAAACATCTCTCCAAAATCCCGGGGCATAATTGCAAAAATGTCTGGACTATTTGCAGTTGATTCTTTTGGAGGGGGCTTTGTGATACAAAGCATCATCTCATTCTGGTTTTACACAAGATTTGGCGCAGACCTATCTTCATTATCCTATATTTTTGCAATTGCAGGAGTGCTTACTGCAATATCTTACATGGCAGCTACTCGAATTGCATCAAAGATAGGGTTGGTAAATACGATGGTCTTTACACACATTCCGTCAAATGTCTTGTTGATGCTTCTTGCTTTTGCCCCTTCATTTTCTATTGCAGTAGCGCTGTACTTTGCAAGAATGAGTCTATCTCAAATGGATGTGCCTACAAGACAGTCATATATGATGGGTGTGGTGCGTGAAAATGAGAGGGTACATGCTGCAGTTTTTACAAATACTTCAAGGAATATATCCCAGGCAATAAGCCCATCACTGACTGGTATTATCATATCGACACTTTCACTTTCTG
This sequence comes from Nitrosotalea sp., assembly GCA_035255545.1. GTDB lineage: Archaea > Thermoproteota > Nitrososphaeria > Nitrososphaerales > Nitrosopumilaceae > Nitrosotalea. Next base: position 9,302 of record DATEZN010000183.1, read on the forward strand.
CGCCGTTTGTAGTTGGTGGAGTATTGAAGATTGTATATGATGTTGGAATTTTTTTCAGTTTTCGAAGAATAAAACCACCAGAAGAGCTTTGACTTATTTTGATTGTTCCAGATATGCAAGAACTGCTGTGTAATCCATGTCTCCAAATCCATCATTGATTGCTTTTTTGTAGATTTGATTTGCAAGTTTTGACATGGGCATGTTTGCACCAAACTCTTTTGCTGTATAGTCTATCTCATCAAGATCTTTTTGCATCATCTTAAGAAAGAAACTTGGTTCAAATTCTCCTTTTGCCATCTTGGGACCTTTGTTTACACTCATTCCTGTCTTGAAATATGTGGAATTTAGAACTTCAAGAAATGTCAGTGGGTCAAGGCCTGATTTTTTTGCAAGTATGATTCCTTCTGATATTGATAGTGCGAGAATTGCTATCTGAGAATTCATTACAAGCTTCATTGCATGACCTGAACCGTTTTCTCCAAGATGAAATGTTTTCTCTCCGATTAGATCCAAAACTTGTTTACATTTTTGATATGTCTCTTTTTTACCACCAACCATTAGTACCATCTGACCTTTTTCTGCAAAACTTGGGCCTCCCATCACCGGGGTGTCAATCATTGAAATTTCATGGTCTGCAAATTTTTTAGCAATCTTTCTTGATGATATTGGACTGATTGTACTCATGTCTACAATAATCAAACCGTCATGTTTTCCATCAACAATTCCGTTTTTGCCAAAAGATAATTCTTCAATGGCCTTGGCATCTTTTACTACTAGTATGATAATGTCACATTTTTTTGCCAAATCCATTGGCAAGCCTTCCACTTGAATTCCTAATTTTTTTAAAGACTCTGTCTTTAGTTTTGTTCTATTGTAAACGTGTACCTTGTGCTCAGATGACGCAATACGCCTTGCAATTGCACTTCCAAGAAGACCGGTACCTATGATTCCTACATTCATACCTTGATGATTTTTGTCACTGTATTTTTTTCTATTGGCGTTCTATGATGTCAAAGACTTGAATCTTGGATCATTTCCTAGACTGGAAAAATCCTTGTCTAGTAAAGCCTTTTTTGCATATTCTGAATCAAGCAGTATTGCTTTTTCTAATAGTGCAAGTGATTGTTCAACATCATTTTGTAGGCATTTTGTACAAGCCTTGTAGTATAGTGTATTTGGACTGTCTGGGGCATGTGTTAAAATTTTGTCATAGCATGTGATTGCCTGATCATATCTTCCAAGATAATGTAGTGCCAAGCCTTTGTTGATAAGACATATCATATGTTCAGGCTTGTCTTTTAGGATGGCATCATAGCATGTGATTGCCAGGTCATATTTTCCAAGTTTTCCTAACGCATTTCCCTTGTTTGCCAGTGCGTCAAAATGATTTGGCTCTACATCCAAGACCCTGTCAAAATAAAATATTGCATCACGAGGATTGCCTCGCTTGGCAT
>DATEZN010000184.1:0-3445 GCA_035255545.1 Nitrosotalea sp.
CTTCATAGATTCTATAGAAAAATGTTCTTCCAAGACCTCTATCAATGGATGACTTGCTCAAAACAATAGCATCTTCAATATTATATCCATCAAATGGTAATACTGCAACAACGCAATTTTGACCAGCAGGTCTATCCTCTAATCCTAAAAGACCCATTGCTTTAGTATTAACAATTGGAGTTTGTGGATACAACATAAGATGTTGTCTAACATAGGTACTTGCATTCATGAGAGGAGTTGAAAAACCAAGACTTTGTTTTGCCATTGCAGATTCATAGGTATTTCTTGGAGACTGGTTATGTTCAGGATATGGAATTATTGATGCACCTGCTCCCAAAATTGCAGATGGGAACACTTCCATGTGAGTATGTTTCTTTATCTCAGTCTCATCAATTGCAATGTAAGAGTTCTCTTCTTCATTAGCATCTACTAATTCAATTATTCCCATATGCAACAAATCTGTCCATGAAAGGAATTTTTTGCTTACCTTGTCGATTAATTCTTGTGTTAAGAGAATTTTGTTATCTTTGATTACAATAAGTGGACGCAAAACTCTTCCAGCATTACAATTAACATAAAGTCGTTTAGTAGAGCCTTCAAAGCTAGACTGATACAAGAAGATTCCAACGTGTGGATGAATCTTGAAGTTTCTCCTAAGATCTCTTAGTGAGTCTACAAGTCGTTGACCGTCCTTAAAGTATCCAATTAATCTTCCATCAACAAAAACTCTAGTACCCTCTTTTTTCAATTCATCTTTTGCGTCAGATACATAAGTTACACCCAAGTCATAGAGTTTTTCTATTATATCCTCAGATGGAACATTAACAGAAATTATTGCTGACAAAGCTAGATTCTTTACCAATCCACAATTTGAACCCTCAGGAGTTTCACTTGGACATATTCTACCAAAGTGTGTAGCATGAAGATCTCTTGCTTCAAAGTTAGGCTGGCTTCTGCTCAGAGGTGACTGAATTCTTCTAAGGTGACTAATAGTTGAAAGATAATTTGTTCTATCAAGAAGTTGAGTTACACCAACTCTGCCTCTTCCCCAATTTCCAGTTGCAATAGCATTATTCATTTTATCAGTAACAATTCCAGGTCTAACAGCAGCTGCTACTGCATTGATGCCTCTTTTTTGACCTGACCTTTCCAGTTGATATTTCATGTCTCTAACTAAATTTCTAAATGCAGTTCTGAAAAGATCAGCAAGCATTTGACCTGCGAATTTTATTACTTTATTTCCATAATGATCTTTATCATCAGTAGCAATCCAGCCTAGTTTTAATTCTATTAATTTGCACGTGGCTTCGCCTAGAAATAGTGCTTTTTCTTTTCTATTATCAGGATGTTTACCAAGATGTGGTAAAAGACCCCAATCAAGTAATGTCTCAGCTCTTTTTATTTGGAATTCTTCTAACATACCAGGAGCAATTCTTTTACTAATGTAGACTATGGCGTCTTTTGCGGTTGGTACATCACCAGACTTTTCAAATGATCCTTCAAGTTCATCTTGAATGTCATCCACCAATGATACCGATGCAGCTATTTCTCGATCTGATTCAAGACCTAATGCTCGCATTAAAGTAACTACTGGAATGTCAACAGGCGAACCTGGAATCTTTGCAACAATAAGACCGTCATTTTTCATTATTAGTTCTAATTTTGCTCTATAGCCTACAATAGAAGAATAGACCTTTGCTTTGAAAACAGTATTGCCACCAACAGTTTCTCTATCCACAATAATTTTATTGTAAGAAAGATCTTCTAATCCTACTATGACACGCTCAGAACCATTTATGATAAAGTAACCACCAGGATCGCTTGGGTCTTCACCGTGTTCTACTAGTTTTTGTTCAGAAAGATTATGCAATATGCAAGCATTCGATCTAACCATGACAGGCATATCACCGATATGAATATATCGTGACTCGAGAATTTTTCCATCCTCTACAACACTTGCTTCAAGCATTATAGGAGATGCATATGTGACATTTCTTAGTCGTGCTTCCATTGGAGCAATATGAGTAATAGAACCATCCAATTCCATCATACGAGGTTGTTGAAGTTTTACTTTACCAAGTTGAATCTTGTATGGATATTCCGCACTTTCAATTTCAATCTGTCCGACTTCGTCTATAATACTTTGAAGTCCTCTTTCAAGAAATTCATCATATGAGTTAAGATGTTGTCGTGCAATTCCTTCCCTCTTTAAAATATCTTGAATGATAGGCCAGCGTTTGTTTGAGATGTTTACCATTATTCTTCCACCACGTACCTATAGTACAAACTCTCGCCAGCAGTGGGACTCTTTCGTGTAATTTTTATCATATCCCCTGGCTTTACTCCCAGACCTCGGATAGCTGGATCACTTACATAGATTAGCGGCATTTCAGTAGGCTTGGTATGATATTTTTCAAGAACCTTCACTGCCTCATCTTTATTTATTATTTCATGTTTTGGAACATAGATATGATCTGGAATGAGTATTTTCTCCTTTTTACTAATCATTTTTTAAAAGCTCCTTTGAACATTAGCTGTAAACGCATGATTAATCCACAAACTAAGATGCATCCACCGAGAGGTTAATATATATCTAATTGGAAGCGTATCAAAATTAGCATCTTTTGTCAATAATTTTTTCCGCAACTTTAAATAGTAAAAAAAATCACTTTTAACCAAGATGAGTACTCGCTTTAAAGGATTTGCGTTACTTGCAATTCTAGTTTGCACTATAGGAGTAGCACCAGTTTTTGCTTCTCCAGCTCTCTTGAATTATACAGGTGCAAATCAAACTGCTACATCTGGAAATACAGGTGAAATCACTGTGACAACCGACAAGACTTCATACAATGATGGGGACAAGGTTATGATATCAGGAAGCACACAAGATTACATTTCTGATACACCAATCACAGTCATCATCACTAGTCCAATAGGAAACATTGTCAAAATTGATCAAGTGAATTTAGGATCTGACAGAACCTTCTCAACATCTACAATAGCTACAGGCACTCTCTGGCAAGCAGCAGGTGCATATACAGTAAAAGTAGAATTTGGTAGCCAAGATAGGACAGCTCAGACAACCTTCCAATTCGCAGGATCTTCAGTAGGAACCGGAGGAAGTGGAAACACCATACCAGTAGACGGTACAAACCTCTCTGTAAAATACAGCATAACCAATGGCAAAGTCCTTGGCATAAAGGCCGACTTACAATCAAAGTCATTGATTGTATCAATACAGAGTACTGGAGACGGAGTATTAACAGTGACACTTCCAAGAGCACTGATTAATGCAACATTAAATGGTCAGGATGACAAGTACATAGTACTTGTAGATGGTCAGGAAGCAGATTTCCAAGAAACTAGCACTACAACAACCGACAGAACTCTATCAATTCCATTCACGGATGGAACCCAAGAAATAGAGATAATCGGTACACAGATA
>DATEZN010000185.1:0-4829 GCA_035255545.1 Nitrosotalea sp.
GTATAAGGATCGTTAATTGTTATTTGGTTTGGCAATTCTTTTTTTGGCTATGATTATTATAATTATGACCAACCCAACTATGACTGCACCATCAATGTAATCTGAATAGTGTCTTATCTTGGTCCATTGATCTCCTAATGTTGTACCAACATATGTCAACATGGTGCTCCATATTATGGAGCCAGCAAAAGTATAGATTGAAAATTTTTTCAAGTTCATCTTTGCGACACCTGCTGGCAATGAAATGTATGTCCTGATGACAGGTAATAGTCTGCTTACAAATGTAGATCTATCGCCATATTTTTTAAAGTATGATTCTGTCCATTCGAGGTGAGATTTTTTCAAGAGCACATATTTTCCATATTTAACAATAAACTCTCTGCCAAGCTTTACACCAATAAAATATGCTACAAGCGAGCCAACTAGGTTTCCAATAGAGCCTGCAAGTATTATCAAAACTGGGTTAAGTTTTCCGGTTGATGCTAGATATCCAGAAAATGGCATGATTATCTCACTTGGGATTGGTATGAGCGAACTTTCTGCTACCATTAAAAAGAAAATTCCAATATAGCCTGTATTTGATATTGTCTGAATCACAAAATTTGCTAAATTATTGATGATGTCTAATGTAACCATGTTTTGTCAATCTACCTCATTTTTACTGTAATCTTTTTGTATCCTTACCACATTCCGCCAGTGCTGGTTCCTGGTTCATCAAAGTTTCTCTGTGGTGCATGTTTGTGTGCTTTTTTCATGTGTCTGTCTAGTCTTACTGGATCGTGTAGTTCGAGACCACATTCCTTACATTTTGTTTCAGCAGGTCCTTCTTTTTTCTTGAAAAGTCCCATGTTCTAATCACACCATTTGAGATAATATTTCTTACGGAAAAACTTGCCAAAATATGTTTATGAAAATTAAAAGGCTCTGCGTAGAGAGAACCTACGCAGAATAACATCCAGACGGAATTGGTATGCTATGAAAAGTTATAGATTTGTTATATTGATAAGGGTTACTTTATGCATTTTATCAAGACATATTCAATGGTTTGATCGGTTGCAGCCTGTTTCATTTTTAACATTGATTTGAACAGTATTTTTTCTACATATGATGGATATTTTTTTAAGATCTCTGATCTTAGGAACTGACGATTTTGAATGTAATATTCTGCCAAGGGCAAGTATACATTTGATCCAACAAGTTTGATTTCTGTAATCTTGAGATCTGTATCTTGAATTGTTTTTTTGATTGTCTCTATATCATAGTGTTCAGAAGACCATGTCAACTTTAAAATGCCAATTTTTAAAATGTTAAACTTTGACGGTTTTGAAAGTACTGGTATTGCAAGTATTACAATTCCGTTTTTTTTAAGAATTCGTCTTGTCTCTGATATGAAATTCTTGATCGGTCTAAAGTGTTGTGCTGATTCCAATGCTATTATTCTGTCACATGACTCGTCTGATATTGGGATTTTTACTGCGGTGGCATTTACCAAGTTTATTTCAGGAGTATTCACTTGTGTGTTTGCAAATTTGAGTTGATTGGAGTTTATGTTGATGCAGGTGACTGTGATATCTGGACGTATTCTTTTCCAAAAAAAAGCAGGTTCTGAAAAACCGCTTCCCACATCCAGAACCTGTTGCGCCTTTTCAAGTTCTGCCATGTTTCCCACTAGATTACACAAGTTTGTCTGAGCATCCGCGGGATTTTTTATTGTATTATCCCAATATCCAAAATTAAGAAAATTTTTTCCAGTTGAGATTTGCATCAATTCTGAGAGGTAATTGTACATGTTTATCGTGTCATCTTCCCCGCGTCGCAGTGTCCATAAAATAACATCCTTGAGATTAGGATTGTTCAATATGGAAAATGGTCACATACTGGTGTATTAAGATGTGACTTCTTATTGGTAGTACTGGAATAATTGATCTTTTTATTTAGCTTGTAGAATTGATTAACATACGATGGATAAATGTGATTCTCGAACTCATGCATACAAGAATGGAAAGACCTTTGATCAATGTCGAGATATTGCAAAGACTATTACTTTACAGATGAAAGAAAAGATCAACCAGTCTGGTCAAGTGGGATGGGATGAAATTCTACAGACTGTGGAACACGATGAATTGGTATACAAACTCACTCTGAAATATCTTAGACAAGATGGTTATGACATTGGGGACTGGAAAAAACCACGTGTGATAAAATCTATTTAGAATCTACTGCACAGCTCGTGTTTTGTGACTTTATTTTCTTGGCCATTATGATGGGTGTTACAAAAAGAATTGGAATGGACATTGCAATAAAAATTGTCTGGATTTGAGCCTCAAAACTTGTTAAAAATAAAGTAAATGTTGTTGCTCCTGCTCCAAAACCAAACAACATGGTAAAAACAGTACCTGCACATGTGGGACAACCGACAAATAATCCTGTTACTGCTCCGAATGCACCAAGTTTTCCTCCACTTTTTGCAATGGAAAATACTGTTGATGATAATGCAAAGTTCAAACCCACCAAAAATGACACCATGACTAGTAACAACAAATTCAATGGAATTATCTGCAATCCTATGTGCTCTGTAAAAAATGCAAAAATCATTGGCATGTAACCTGGAAGATCACAGCATGGCGATAGCTCTATGTGGGGAGGTTGCGGAAATCCATAATCTGTAGCATTAATGTCTGGTTTGTAAATTATTATTCCAGACGTAAATGCAAAAAATAACCCATATCCTATTGCACTGGTGATGAAAATTTGTTTTGATCTCTTGTTGTGTATTGCATTTGCAATAATTGATGATATAGTTGAATCGGTAGATGCTATTTTCGTCTTGTACATTTTGTACAATCCCCAACCTATTGCTGCAAAAGATGAAAATAATACGAGATATGTTGCAACTGCAAGGTTCTGCAATGCTGGCATGGCAGATGGGGTGATTACCAAGTTGTTATTTTTTGCATATGCTAAAAATGATATGATGATAGCCAAAAAACCGACTAGTATGAGTGCAAGATGGGAACGACTAGATGTTTTTTGTTTTTCCACTTGTAAAAAAGTTTCATCCTAACATTAAATTCTATCTCATATTCTCTCCAAAGTGTTTATCTTGGGTAATCTTGCATCTTGATCTAGTCGTGAAGATCGACGAGCCTCCAGATTCTGATTATGCGGAAACCAAGATAACACATGTTGGTTTTGTAGACCCATATGGAGTTGAAGGACTTTTGATCTTGCGTTCGGATGACGGAAAGGAATTTCACATGCGTGCATTTTCAGGTGAGGTTGCAAGACACATATCAAATTTTATTGATGGCCAGCGAGGTGCGATTCCAACGATATACAACATGGTGGAAGAGATTGCTGAACTAAATGAACTTGTACTTGTTAAGATCAAAGTATATGAAAGTGGTAGTGTCTTGCGCGCCAATGTCTACTTTACTGGGAAACATGATCTTGTAATGCGTAACTACAGAGCGTCTGATTCTATAGCCCTTGCAACATTTTACAATATTCCTATCTTGGTTAGGAAAAATCTCTTGAAAGAAAAAATGGACGCCTAGGTTAATACTTGCGCTAGTTTTCCTTCCTGCTGGGCGATTTTTAATTCCATGGCAATTCTACGTCCTACTCCAAAAGTTTCGCCATACTTGTATTTTGTATATGGACTTGTTGTGGCAAGAATTGGATTTCCTGGAACTCGTAGTGATACATCGTATACTATGATATCTAGATCACGGGTTATCACACTCTGCAGAGAAAATGGACCGATGATTCCTGGTGCATATTCTTTTTTCACTGCGCTAACAAACTTGTCTCCAATGTCTATGACTTTTTCAAGTAGCGACTCTCTAATGCTTGCAGGCGTATGACCTACCTCAATATTTTGTAGTTCGATATTTGTCTCAAGTTGTTGTTTTGCAGGAAGTGAAACAAAGTCGTGAAGGTTTGTTTGCAATCTTCTTTCTATTCCAAGAAAATCCACTTCTTTTGATATTGGGGTGTGGAAATAATTGAAATTGAAATAAGTCCCTATGACAAATTCCTCGATGCTTGCAGTCTTGAGTGCATCTCTTGAGATTAATCCTTGTTTTATCTTGGTCTCTGTCTTGTCTCTGTATTCTGCATGTGATGACACGTTGAAAAAAGCACGTTCAAGTTTGCGTTTTTTTTCCTGAACTTTTACTATGACTGGTCGGTCAATGTCTTTTGGATCTTTGAACAGTCTTGGAAATCGTATCTTAGATTTTTGTAGCAAGTAATACTGGTTTTTCTTGTTGGCTCGTTCTTCTGCCTGGAACAATGCCCTGTTTCCAAATAATGGTACCTTGAATTTGTTCTCAACACCCTCGTATCCTAGATATGCTGTAAGTGCTCTGTGTGGAACAACTATTGTACTAGAATTTCTCAGTCTTGACTGGATGGTGGAAGATAACATGTCTTGGAATTTTTTTACTACTATAATCTCATCTGCAAGTCGTGAAAATCTTCTATATGGCACCTCTCTTCCTTTTTGGCAAACTACCACTGTTTTGAAATCTTCATCTTTTGCACCATCCATTATTTCAAGTGCCGAATGGCTACCAAGTGCACCAATGGTTAATTCTGAATAGTTGTTTACAATATCTACAATGTCAGACTTTTTTATCACGTCGTATCTATTTTACTTGGGTAAAAAAGCGTTATCTAAAGCAAACGTGAATTATTTCTTACTGTAAATAATAATGTGGTAAAAAGAGAATTAAATTTTAAAAAAACTACTTGAGATCTTCCTTGTCCTTGAAATCCTTGAGCTCTTTTTCTGATTCTAGTCTGCCTTTTTCATATTCGCCCTT
>DATEZN010000186.1:0-5507 GCA_035255545.1 Nitrosotalea sp.
CCCATATCTTGCAAGGCAAATAGTAGTACACGGTCATGTGATGATAGGAGAGAGAGTAGTTACAGTTCCTTCATACACAGTAAAAGTTGAAGAAGAAGATCAGATTTGCTTATCACCAGAATTAGATCTTAACAAGGGAAAACAACAACCTGTTCAAGAAGTAAAAGCCGAACAACCAACCGAGTAAAACACACGCAATCATTATTTATCAAGAATATGCATATGGTATCAACATGTGTTCAATTATAGGATATTTAGGCATCAATTTTGCCGCACCAATAATAGTCAAGGGATTGAAAAGAATGGAATATCGTGGATATGACAGTGTAGGAGTCGCAACTTTTTCTGAACATCAAATCAGCGTCAGAAAGGGAGTGGGTAAAGTTTTAGAAGTAAACAAGGCAGTAAAACTAGACGAGCTTTCTGGGACTACAGGCATAGGACATACAAGATGGGCTACTCATGGGATGGTAACTGACACAAATGCTCACCCACATTCATCAAGTTCAGGAGAGATAGCTATTGTACACAATGGAATAATTGAGAATCATGAAGAATTAAAAAAAGAACTCCAAGAACATGGTTATACTTTTAAAAGTGAAACAGATAGCGAAGTAATTGCAAATCTTCTTCAATATAATTACGATAAAACTAGAGAAATTAAGAAATCTATTGTAGACACAGTTGCCGAATTAAAAGGAAATTATGCTTTTGTTGCAGTCTTTCAAGATGGTACACTATCTGCAGCTAGACTACATGAACCACTGATAATAGGCGTAGGAAAAGAAGGATATTTTATTTCAAGCGATGTATTAGGATTTGTAGAATATACTGATGAAGTGATTTACCCAGATAACAAAGAATTTGTAATCATTGACAAAGAAGGACTGAAGATCTTTGATTTTGATGCAAATCCAGTACATCATCAGATAACCAAAGTATCAAAAGAATTTGCGGATGTATACAAAGGTCAATATGCTCATTACACTTTGAAAGAGATTTCAGAACAACCATCAACGGTATTGAATGCTGGGAACAATACCAAACTTGAAATTGACTTGGTTTCTGATTTAATAAAACATGCAAGAAATGTATACATTACTGGAAGTGGAACAAGTTACAACGCAGCATTAATTGCAAAATTTCTTTTTTCAAAATATGCAAAAATAAAGATTGATCCACTTATTTCTAGTGAAGCACAGTTTTCTCCGGATATGTTTGAAGAAAAATCAATTTTAATTGCAATATCACAGAGTGGAGAAAGTGCAGATGTATTAGAAGCTGTAGGTATTGCCAAAAAGACAGGGTCTAAAATCATATCAATCGTAAACATGATGACATCCTCATTAGTTCATCAATCATCCATTTCAATGGGACTGAATTGTGGTCCAGAAATAGGAGTTGCTGCAACTAAAAGTTTCACATCACAACTTGTTGTACTATATAAAATAATTGACAAAATATGCGATGGTTGTATAGAACTGGATCTTACAAAAGTATCAGAAGCAATCAAGAAGATACTAGCCAATGATTCAAAAATAAAAGATGTTGCAAAGAGACTGAAGAATGTTTCAGACATTTACGTATTAGGAAGAGGTATACATTATCCAATTGCTTCAGAGGGATCATTGAAGTTAAAGGAGCTTACATACATACATGCAGAGGGACTTCCAGGAGGAGAATTAAAACATGGTCCTTTGGCATTGATGGATTCTGATTCATATGTTTTAATCATAAATCCCAATGATTCTACCTATAATGATACACTAACATCAGCTAGAGAAATAAAAGCAAGAGGAGCCAAGATAATAGGAATTTCTGATAAACCAAGTGATGTATATGATTATTGGATAGACATACCCAGTATCAATGAGCCATTATATCCGCTTGTAGAAATAGTACCAATACAACTTCTTGCATATTATGCCGCAATCGATAAAGACTTTGATCCAGATTATCCAAGAAATCTCGCAAAATCAGTAACAGTCAAGTAATTTTCGAATATTCTTTTTCAGTTAAAGTTAGAAGACCTTTTGCATCAATTCCAGTTTTCAACATGCAACCAATAGATGCACCTCCTGCACCTGCACCTTCTTTTACAAATCCCTCAGCGTATGAGCTCAATCCGGAGATTTTTGATTCTGCAAGTTTGAGTTTGGCAACCAATATGGGCACATCCATTATTTGTGATATGATATCAGTTAGATTTGCAGATTTATCTTCAGATACATAAGAAGTGGTTCCAACAGCAGTGTTCTTCCCTTCAAATCCAATACTTTTTGCAAAAGCAAGTACAGCTGCCATCTGCGTTCCACCAGCTAATAGAACTCTAGAAATTTCAGAAGCCGTACTAAGAATACCTGCAACTGTTGGAATCATTGGATCACCTAATTGTGATATAATTTCAAATGGATCTTTTGATTGAAGTCTTTTCAATGCCTCTTTTACTGTTTGAATTTTGAGATCTATTGGATTTTGAGGCATACTGCTGCTAACAGATCCTGTGATTCCAAATCCTTCAAGCACTCCAAGAGCTGTAGTAGTACCACCGGGAATACTTTCACCAACTATAACACAGTCAGTCGAAGCCCCAAGGAATCGTCCAATTATTCTGCCATATTCAACCGCTTTTCCAACATCATCAAGGCTAAGAGCTGGTTCTTTTCCAATATTTTTCCCATAACCCAAATTCATATCAATAAATGGAAGCTTTGGAGACACTTTGCTACCAGCATTTACAACAACACTGGGGATGCTTGCTGCTTCCAGTGCAGTTTTTGTTAACAATGCAGGAGTTGGTTTTCCATCAGGAGTCATCGGAATTACAGAAATGCTTCTACAGTATCCGTAGTGAATAAATTCAGCATCAGCAGGTCCTGTAAATTTTATCAGATCTGGATGCTCTCCAGCCATGGTTATTCCAGGTATTTCAGATGTTTCAGTATAGGATATCACTAGAGAAAAAATAAATTTTTTTTGTTCAGTTTGTTTTATGAATTCTAAACCTTTTTGTTTATTTCCAAGTATTTCTATGTCTTGCAATAATTAATCACTACCCATAAAATTTACAAACTCAGATTCTGTTCTAGGTTGCAATACAAAATTTGTCTTTTTTTCTTTATCTATAGTTGAATTTGGAGAGCTTCCATAATTGTGTCCAGGATACAATACAAGATTGCCATCAAGCTTGTAAATAATGTCAAATAGACTATGATAGAGTTCTTTTGCACTCCCTCCAGGTAAATCTGTTCTACCACAGTTTCCTACGAAAAGTGCATCACCTGAAAAGATTTTCCCATCACCAATTAAACAAATACTATCTTTTGAGTGTCCGGGAGTGTGTAATACATTAAGTTCTGACTTGCCGAATATTATTTTATCACCATCAGATAAGCGCACATCATTTTTCAGAGTAGAAGATTCATGCTGTAAGATTTTAGATTTCGTATGTTCCGCCATTGCGTTGTTCCCTATAGTGTGATCAAAATGATGATGTGTGTTAATGATATATTTAATTTTTAGATCATTTTTCTCTATTATTTCTATTACCAATTCTAGATCCCACGAAGGATCAATGATAACAGATTCTTTTGTTTCCTCATCCTCAAGAACATAGGTAAAGTTTTGCATATTTCCTACTTGAAGTTGATGTACTTTCATAACAATACCCCAATCTCCGCTTCAGGCGGAATTCCTATTTTTTCAACTATCATTCTACCACACATGTCTTGGCCTTTTGGCATTCCAATTTTCATCTTGTGAAAAGTTATAGTGATATCTGTTTTTACACATTTGTCATTGACCGTTCCAGTATCAGGATCAAGACCGGATGGTACATCAACAGCAAATTTGAAAGCATTTGATTGATTTATCAAATCTATTGCTGAGGAATATGGTTCTCTAATTTTTCCAGACATTCCAGTTCCCAAGATTCCATCCACTATTACATCAGCATCATTAACAATTTCATTAATTGTAGATGCAAGTACGAGATTCACAGAATTCATTTTTTCCAAAATTTTCCAGTTAGATCGAGCTTCTTCTGTTTTTATCTTATCTGGATGTCCTAAAAGTACGAGAATAGGAGTATAACCAAATGCAGCCAAATGTCGGGCCACAACAAATGCATCCCCCCCATTATTTCCCAGTCCAGCAAAAATTGTTATCTTTTTTAATGTTAAATCGCGGCAATGCTCTACAATGTGTCTTGCAGTAGCAGCACCCGCATTTTCCATCATTAGTTTTCTAAAAAAACCCATTTGATGTCCATTCTCTTCAATTTGCATCATTTGTTTTACAGTAATTTCCATATCAATACAAGATTTTATGTCAAATAAGGGCTTTACCAAAACATGCATTCACCTAAACAGAGAACAAACAGAGTTTGAAAGATGTAGAAATCAACGAATAATTTTGCAGAATACTAGCCGAAATTTCAATATTACACCCTACAACAAAATTAACGCCACACTATTGAAAATTACTCAAATAGCAAACAGAAAAAGAATTCATTCGCATACCATTGAAAATTCATCCACTAGACATGCAAATTTTTGGCATATGGTTATGAAATCATTAATGCGGGAGAAGGGATTTGAACCCTCGAAATCCTAAGATACTAGCCCCTCAAGCTAGCGCCTTTGACCAGGCTGGGCGACTCCCGCAATTGGTTTTACCCATGTATGGTTTTTATAAGCCTTGATTACTTTTTGTGACTGTGCTAATTCCTGTCAGGTGTTTTACTTGTGGAAATTTGATTGCTGATAAATTTAAGGAATATCAAAATCGTGTTAAGGGTGGAGAAGATCCAGGAAAAGTTTTAGATTCATTTGGCTTTAAAAGATATTGTTGCAGAGCAATGATTTTGACATCTGTTGAGACAATTCATCAAGTCATTCCGTTTTACGAAGCCATTAGAAGAAGAGAACAAGAAGTAAAATCTGAACTAGAATAGAATGCCAAAGATTACATCAATTAAAGGCAGGATACTTTACAACAGCAGAGGAAGTCAAACTATAGAAATTGATGTAACATCAGATAATGAATATGTGGGACGAGTTTGTGCTCCATCAGGTGCAAGTGTTGGAAAACATGAGGCACAGAGTTTTCCACAGAATAAACCAGAGAAAAGTTTAGACATATTAAAAAAAAATGTAAAGAAATTTCTGGGCCTTGATCCATCCAACCTGAAAATAATTCATGAGACCCTAAGAGAGATCGATTCATCTCCAAATTATTCAAAAGTTGGAGGTTCACTTGCATTTGCATTAACTATTGCATCAATTGAATCTGCTTCAAAATCATTACAGATTCCAATGTTCAAGATGTTATCAAAAGATTCAACTTTTAGAAATCCATTTCCGCTTGGAAATATCTTAGGGGGAGGAGCACATGCAGGACCAGGCACTCCAGACATTCAAGAAATTCTAGTCTGTGCTACAGGTTCCAAAACTATTCGTGATGCAATAGAAGTTAATTTAATGGTACATAAAGAAGTAGGAAAAATT
>DATEZN010000187.1:0-3997 GCA_035255545.1 Nitrosotalea sp.
TATACTCAATGTTGCAGCAAAAGATCTAGCTACACAAAAAGAAGCAAAAATAACTATTACTGCAAGTACAAAACTTGCCAAAGAAGATATAGAAAAAATGACAAAGGATGCTGAACTTTTCTCTGAACAAGACAAAAAGAAAAAAGAGGAAGTATTGATCAAAAATGAAGCACAACAATCTATCTATGGAGCTGAAACTCTGATCAGCCAACAGAAGGAAAAGATATCACAAGATCAGGGTGTTCAGGTAAGTAATGCAATAAAAGAACTAAAAGATGTTCTTGACAAGAGTGTTGAAGAAATAAAGCCAAAACTTGATTCGCTAACCAAATTGATAAATGATATCAGTACAGAACTTTACAAAAATGCCACACCACCGCCTGGCGCAGCTGCACAAGGTGGACCCGAGGCAAGTACACAAAGTGGACCTGATGCAACTGGACAGGATGCAGGCAACGCACCAAACTGATCTTTATACCAGGGAATAATCCTAAGTTGAATTATCATGAGTTCTAAACGTGATTATTATGAGGTTTTGGGAGTCTCAAAAAGCTCAAACCCCGATGAGATAAAATCACAATATCGAAAACTTGCTCTAAAATTTCATCCTGATAAAAATAAATCACCTGATGCTGCAGAGCACTTTAAAGAAATTTCAGAAGCATATGCAGTATTATCTGATTCGGAAAAACGTAAACTCTATGATACACATGGTCATGCTGGCGTAGATGGAAGATATAGCACAGATGATATTTTTCAGGGTTCACGATCTAACTTTGACGATATCTTTGGAGGTGCTGGCGGTTTTGAGTCTATTTTTGAATCTATTTTTGGTAGAGGTGGTGGATTTCGATTCGGCGGATTTGATTTTGGAGGATCTGGAAGATCAAGAGGTTCTGATCTTGTGTATGAGACAGCATTGACACTTGAAGAAGCATTCAAGGGGAAAAAAGAAGAAATTGATTTACCACGACTAGTAAACTGCGATATATGTAACGGATCAGGATGCGCTCCTGGTACATCTGTGAGAACATGTACTGTGTGCAATGGGCAAGGTCAAACCCGAATGTCGCGAAGTAGTGGATTTTCCACATTTGTAACTGTACAACCATGTAATACCTGCAGAGGACAAGGCAAGATAATTGAAAGACCATGTTCAAAGTGTAAGGGAGCAGGAAAACAAAAAACAACAAAGAAATTTTCATTTGAAATTCCTCCTGGAGTAGAGGATGGTGAATACAGAATCCCCGGGGAAGGTGAATCAGTTCAAAATGGTGTAAATGGAGATCTAATTGTTAGGATACGAGTACAGTCTCATGATAAATTCAAGAGAGATGGTGCTGATATTTTCTATGATGCGAATATATCTATGATTGATGCAACATTGGGAAAAAATATTTTGGTTGAAACACTTGAGGGTCAAGAAAAACTTGAGGTGGAATCCGGAAGTCAACCAAACACAATAGTTAAACTGAAAGGAAAAGGACTTCCTCGTCAAAGTGGGAGAGGTAGAGGCGATGAGTATGTTAGACTTGTTATCAACATACCTAACAAGATAGATAAACATCAACGTAAATTGCTTGAAGAACTAGAAGATAGTTTTAACGGGAGTTAATGACATTGAGAATAGGACTTGATGTGGATGGAGTTCTAGCAGATGTAATTACATCGTGGTTATCCTATAGCAATAAAATAAGGCCAATAATATTGAAATCTCAAATATCTGAGTGGGACTTTTGGAGAGATCATGATATAGATAAATTTGATTTCTACAATGAACTTTCAATTTGTTGGAAATCTTGGGAAACTATGCCTCCTACCGAAAGCAATCTTGCACATGCTACTACACAATTATCCCATCTTGGTACTCTTGATATTGTAACGGCAAGAGAAGAGTCTACCCATGATGATGTAAAAAACTGGCTTAAACTGCATAAAATAAATTTCAAAAACTATGTTGGTGTATTGGAAGGCATAGAAAAATCGCAATTGGATTATGATGTATTCATTGATGATTCTCCACTTAATGCAAAAAGTATGCTGGAGAAAGGAAAATCTGTAATACTTTACTCGCAGCCTTGGAATGAATCTTTTAAAGACAATAGGGCAACAAGAATTTACGAGCTAAGAAATGCGGTGCCTGTGATTGATAAGATGCTTAATGGGAATAAATAATTCCAAACGAATTGATGAATATAAAAAAGAACTTATTGTCGGATCTTAATTCTCACGTTGTTGCGGGGGTCGCCTAGCCTGGTCAACGGCGTAAGGCTCAGAACCTTATCTCTTAGGAGTTCGTGGGTTCAAATCCCACCTCCCGCACCTTTTGTTTATTTTTTATCTATCTTGATCTTTATCTTGTCTTCTAATAATTGATTTAATTTCTGACCGTCTACTTTACCACGTAGTGTTTTCATGGCTAGTCCCATTAGGGGTCCCATTGATCTTAATCCTTGATCTTCAATTATTTTCAAGTTAGATATTACCAAATCATCTAATATTTTGTGTAATTCTGTATCTTCTATAGTGCTCAACGCATTAGACTTGATTGACTCTGAAATCGTTTTTGATTTCCCACTCATGATACTCTCAAATATCATCTCAAGTGACTCTTTTGCTATCTTTTCTTCTGTGACTAGTCTAAAGGCCTCAACAATATCTCCAGTCTTTAATAATTCTGAATTCATTCCTCTTCGCTCCAAGTTTGTAATTGTACCACAAAGAGTTGAGGCCACAAAATTTGGAGAAACTCTCTTATCTTTGCATATTGTTTCAAACAGATCTAGATATTCCGAGTCAAATATCTGAGCCGAGAGTTGTTGATTTAGTTCATATTGTTTTTGTAATGCCATGAGATTTTCTTCCCATGATTTTGGAATTTTATTCCTTGCTTGATCTATCTCTGTATTGTTTACAATAATTGGCGGTATGTCTGTCTCTGGATACATTCTAGAAGAGCCTGGTCTTGGTCGTAGAAACACTGTTTCGCCTGTTATTGTAGCAGCTCTTGTCTCTGCAGGTATTCCGTTTCTTGCATCTTCAATTCGTTTTATGATGGATTCTATAACGGTGTCAAGTTTTTTCTCATTTCCAGCTACAATGATAAATGCATCATTGGATTTTATGTCAAGTATGTTTCTTATTTCTTGAATTTCTAACTCTTCTATACCGTAGTTTGGTAGTTCGTCAGAATGAAACAATCCGCCTAGGCCAAAAAATCTGACCAATTCGCCTAATTGTTTTCCTAATCTTATTCCTGGATATGGTTCCCATCCAAACATTCCAGCATATCCTTTGATTTTCATTGCCTTTATTGAGGCCCCTTCTGAAAGAGATTTTTGGATGATTTTTGATTTACAGCTTTTGAATATACTTGATACATCCTTTACATCCTGATCTTTAGATATTTTTTCAATTTTTAATGTTCTTAATTTTTCGGCAATGATCTTAAGACCATGTTGTCTTTTTGCCTCATACTCGATGACTTTTTCTAGCTGATCTAATTTTTGTACGCCTTTTACTTCTATTACTGAACCGCCTCCCTCTATTGACACATTGACATCTTGTCTAATTGATCCGATGCCTCTCCCTACTCTTTTTGTTGCACGTAACATTCGACCCAAAGTCAAAGCAATATTTTTGATCTCTTCTGGTGTACCAGCGACTGGATCCAATGCAATCTCTACTAGTGGTACTCCTAACCTGTCCAAACTGTATTCTCTTGTATCTTTAGAATCTTGAAGCAGTTTTGCAGCGTCTTCTTCAAGACAGATGCTCTGGACCCCCACTTTCTTACCATTAACTTCGAGATTTCCACCCATGGACACTAGCATAGTTCTTTGAAAACCTGATGTATTGGAGCCATCAATCACAAGTTTTCTCATTACATAGATTTCATTAAAAATATTTGATTTTAGCGCTGATGACATGATCAAAACCGTCTCTTTTGCATTAGGATCAAGATCATGTGGAGGCTCGTCATCTTGTTCTACTAGAC
>DATEZN010000188.1:0-3788 GCA_035255545.1 Nitrosotalea sp.
CAACTGAGACATTTACCTGGAAAGGGTTGTAGCATGAGAGATTAGGCATGCAGTGATTTGCAGTTCCATTTACTATGATCACTTGGGCATCATATGCCTGTGCGTTTGGAAACCACATGGAATAGAAAATTGCAGTTACAACAACAGCGCAAATTAAATAATGAAATCTCAATAATGTCAGTTTCTCACCTTTACAGATAAACTAGATGTACTTTTTGTAAGAAAATCATATTAGGGTTAGTTCTTGGTGCATTCAATTATAATCAATTCTTCGTAGAACAATTTCTTTTTTGCAGCGATGATAACATCAAACCCAAGAGACTCGGACAATTTTATCAGAGCATCATACTTGGCAAGAGATGAAGTCAGAAACACCATCTTGCCATTTTTTTCAATTCTTTGACTGGCAGATTTTATTATCATACTTGGGATTTCTGTACCATCATGCAGACCATCGACTGTAGGATCAAGTAGTTCATCAGATGGTAAATATGGCAAGTTACACACAATCAGATCAAAACTAACATGCAATGCATCAGCTGCACTACAACAGATACAGTTACCAATTGTTTCATGTGCTTTTATCAGGGCAACAATGTTGACGTCAGTTGCAACAACAAGTGCAAAATTTTTTGATAAAGTATTTGCAAGAATTCCAGAACCTGTTCCAATGTCAAGTACAGATTTACCCGTTTTATCTTTTAAGTAATCATCGAAGAAAAAAGAATCCTCGGCTGGTACATAGTAATTACTTGATTCTTTTTGCAATTTCTATTATCTCACCATCAGGCATTTCCTCAAGTCTCTTATCAGAATCAATCTCGATTCCCATTTTTTTTCCAATGTTACGTATAGTCTTTCTTTTAAATGAAAATAACTTGTTTACAGCATGCACTGTTTGACTTGAGAGTACATTCTTTGGAATAATTGATATCACAAACGAGTCAACCTTTGGAGGCGGTCTAAAATTTGTGTTTTTTACATCCATGATACTTTCAATCTCAAGACAATAGTTTGCAAGAACGGATATGGCTCGTCTCTCCTTGCCATCTGTTTTGGCAAGTTTTTGAGCAAACTCTTTTTGGACCATTATAATGGCACGCTTGAATTTTTTTTGAACAAGCCACTCTATTGCAGTTCGACTCTCAGAATAGGGAAGGTTTGAGACAAGAATTGTAAACTCGATACTTTTCTTGAAAGCATCACCTTCTTCCAAGACCAGATTTGGCACATGTGAAAAAACATCACTTGCCTGTGAATACAGAATTGGGTCTTTTTCTACAGAAATTACCTGTTTTGCATTTTGACAGAGAAGTGGTGTAAGGATACCTTTGCCTGTGCCTATTTCAAGGACAACATCGTCTTTTGTAATACCAGCAGAATCAACTATGGATTTTGCAATTGATTGTGTTATTAGAAAATGCTGTCCAAGTGATCTTCGTTTGATCATTTTCTAACAAAGAGACTCATCCTTGTTTCTCCTGTTATCTCTTCGATGATTCTCTTTGCAATCTGTTTTGCTGGCTCTTTTAATCCAACTCTTTCCTGCAAATCCTTAAAGTCGGTAAACTTTTTCTTTTCCCTTTCTTCGAGCATTGTCTTCATGTAGGTTTTTCCAATTCCAGGTATCAGCTCAAGTGCATGAATTCTCGGAGTGAGTGGTTGTGCATTATTGAGATAATCTACAAATCTTTTTTCATTTTGCATGACAATTTTTTCTATCACTGCATTTAGTTCACTCTGTGCAGAAGATGATATCTGTTCATGCTCTAGTCTGCCAAGCACTGAGAGAATTTTTGTTCTTCCTTCTTTTCCAATGTAAACTCGTTCTCCAATCTCAAATGTAGAGTTTGGTAGAGCAAGTAATTCAAGTATGGTTAGTCTTTCTTCTCCAATAGCTGTAACAATTATTCCGTCTCTTCCTCGCACAGTAGTTGATTTGCCTCTTGTGACAAAATCCAATACGTATGCGTATTCCTCATACTTTCTAGTTTGAGAATGTTCCAAGATAAACCGTACTCCTAAACTTAAGAGTTCTCCTTGATTATCTTTAGCATCTTGTCGAGCGTTTCAGCAAGAATCAGTTTCTTCCAACCGAAAGTAAATGCTCGCAATTCAGCTTCAGTACTTGGGAGATTATTTACAATTTCTACTGCTTCTTCTTCTTGTATACCACATTCTTTTACAAGTTGTTGCTTGAGTTTCTTTGCAGCCTTTGCATCAATTTTTGAAAATTTGGTAACATAATCATATGTCCATCTTTGAATTTGGTCCATTGATTCAGTATCAACTTTTTCCATAATTTCTTTTACTTCAGGAATAGAAATGCCTTGTTTCTTTTTTACTTCTTCCATCTATGCAGCAACACCGAATGGTTTGATATGGTCTAATCTAGTGATTAAGGTTTTTGGCCTGTTTCCAAGATTGACTGTTAATTTCACTATTCTTCTACCAGTTTCTGTAACGGTTCCCACTTTTCCATGATATCGTCTATGTGGCAATGCTTTGTGTTGTGATGGATCTATGATTACTAGAACTTTATCACCTACTGCATACTCTCTAAGTAAGAAAGATACTCCTCGTACTTCGTCCTTAGTCATGACGGATCGTGATTTATGCATAAAGCCGTGTGAACGACCCTTTGATTTCTTAGTAGCCATTAATCGCTAAGACTTGAGATGACCATAATTTAACACTTACTGGGTAAAAAGGAAAAATTGAACGGTATGGAAGTACTGCACTTCCACCCGGAAACAGGATGAGAAACCTATTCTTCAGGCTCTTCTTTCTTTTTCTTCTTGGTCTCATCCTCTGGGTCTGCAACACCACCTTCAGTTAGTGTGTACAGAGCCTCTTGTTCTGGATGATGAGGGCTGTCAACCATTCTGGCAATTCTTTTCTTACCTGATTTCTTGAGGTAAACACGGTATGTTGAGGCATGTGCTACAACGTTTCCTCCAACAGGTCTTGTTGGATCACCAAAGAATTGGTCAGGCGATGATTGTACTTGGTTTGTCGCTATTGCTGCCACATTGTATGTTTCAGCAGTTCTTGACAATAGGTGCATGAATTTGTTTAATCTTTGTTGTCTTACAGAAAGAGTACCTCTGCCAAGGAATTCTGCTCTGAAAAGTCCTACTGCAGAGTCTACAATGATTAATTTTATTTTGTGCTCTTCTATTACAGGACCTGCTTCTTGTAAGATCAATTCCTGATGAGCACTATTGTATGCTCTTGCTACCATAATTCTGTCAAGAACCTTTTCCGGATCAAGACCCTTTGCTTTAGCAATTGAAACAATTCTTTCTGGTCTGAATGTGTGTTCTGTATCAATATACAATACACCACCATCTAATCCACCTTCTTCTTTTGGTTTTTGGACAGTTACACATACGGTGTGACAAAGTTGTGTCTTGCCAGCACCAAATTCACCATAAACCTCGGTTACGGCTTGTGTCTCAATTCCTCCATCAAATAAAGTATCAAGTGCGTTAGTTCCAGTTGTGATCTTTCCAATATCTTGTCTTCTTTTGTAGATCTCAGTTGCTGTAACAAATTCTTTAGCAATTTGACCGTTGTCAACTAGCTGTTGTCTTGCTTTGTTTACTAGATTTACAGCAGCGTCAAGATCCATACCAGTAATTTCAGATATGTCTACTGGTCCTCTTATAACAAGATCCATTATGTTATGGATTCCTGCATCACTTAGCTTCTTGGAAGTTACTGGGCCTACCCCATCTAGATTTTCTAATCTTAAATCGTCCATCTTACCGTATGGTACGGTACCA
>DATEZN010000189.1:0-8566 GCA_035255545.1 Nitrosotalea sp.
GAGTTGAAGGAATACAAAATAAAGGAAACTCGCTCAATTTAGTATCATCGTACAATTTGTTTGTCAAACCAAAACTAAGCAATTTACAGATAGACATGAAGGAATACAAGACCCCTGGAAACAACAGCACGCCAAGATATCCAGTTTATGACAGTAACCGAAACAAGATATGGGTTGGAGATACAACCCTCAAAAGTGGCAAGATACTTGACTTTGATCTAGGAACTGACAAGTACACTGAACACAAAATCAATGGATTAAACAGTGTAGTATACATGGTGCTAGATTCTCACAATACTCTTTGGTATATTGACTATACACAAAAAATTCTAGGACATTTCAACCCAGATGATAACTCAAATCAAAATTATTCCATTCCAAATCAAGGAGTTCTCACAAGCATGGCAATAGACAGCAATAATACAATCTGGATCACATCTGCAAACACTAATGAGATCATCAAGTTTGACACCGACACAACAAAATTTGATTCAATAAAGATGCAAAACAAGTCAGACCCATTAGATATTGCAGTGGACAACGCACATGGCAAATTATGGATAGTTGAAGGCATTGGAAAGATATCCAGCCTGGATATTTCAAACAACAAACTAACAGAATTTGTGCCATCTGGAAATTATACCATGGATGGACCAACTGCAATAATTTTAGATCCCCAGACAGGAAAAATATACATTTCAGAGCATGAAGGTCAAGCAGTATCTATCTTTGATCCATTACTTGCGACATTCAAGAAAATACAACTCGATCCAGATTCAGACAATCTTCCATACGGAATGGCTTTTGACAAATACCACAATCTATGGGTTGCCCAACATACTTTTGACAAGATTTCAATAATAGACCCAAGAACGGAAGATGTCATTGAAAAAAATATTCCAACATCAAATAGTTGGGTACAGTGGTTAACATCTGACTCGCAAGGGAATATCATAATGGCAGAAGAGAGAGCAAATGCGCTTGTTACCGTGACAATATCAGCTGGACAACCACAAAATAATCAAGACAATCAAGAAAATATTTTACCTGCGATTCCAACGTTAAGCTTTGATTATGCTCAAGTTATGGCTCCAACCATTTCAGGACTATTAATCATAATTGCATTTTTCTATTCTAAAAGTGCACTGGATTTAAGAAAAGCTTCAGATCAAATAAGAAAATCACAGGAATTTTCAACCTAGATTCACCCCATATTTCATACAGGGATCAAAGGTAGTAAAACATTGATAGTTTTCATAGATCAGTAATATCAAGTATATCACAAAATGATAATGACTTTGATGATTGTACCACATTATTTTTAATTTATTACATCGCAATATCCAAATCAGATATGACCATTTCAACATTCAAGGTTGGTGAAAGAGTAAGAATAATAGAAGAAAAGGAGGATTCTAGTAAAATTTACAACATAAAAAAAATTTCCAGATACCAAAACGAAATTACTTTATACATATTAGAATCAGAGTCTAATCAAATATCACGATTGTATTATGAAACAAAAAAGTCATCTCTTGAGAGGATCAATTCTACAAAAATTAGATCGTCAGATTTCCACAATCAATGATCAGTATCAGATATTTAGCACTTCATTTTTGTAAAAATATCACAAAAGAAAATTCATGTAGAAAACTTGTAAAAACGTAACATAGCAAATACTTTCAAATTTCAACCCCAGTCTTTGTTGCATGAACGCACTAGTCATACAACAAAGAACAGAGTAGGATGAAGTCAAAACAATGTTCATCATTACACCAGTATTTTATAAAATAAGGAAATTGGTACATTTATCGAATATACCATTCATTATTAGTATTATTCATAAAATAAGATACATTATTCGAGGATTGTACCAGTTCGTTTAAATTCAATTTTTGATTATTGTATGCCATGTCCATGTATAGCAACATTATAGAAAACAGATCTAATTTGCTGACTGTGATAATGTTTACAATCATAGGTGTTTTGGCGATACCAGTAATTTTACCTCATATTTTCCACGAATTTCAGATCTTTCACATATTGATTCACCTATGTGGCATCAGCTTGGCAGTTTTCTTGAGCATAGTATCAGCAATTGCATACTCCAGAGTCAAGACAAAAAGATTATTTTTTACAATGTTAGCATTTTCTCTCTTTGTAATCGCTGAAGCATTATCCCTTGTTGATGCAGCATGGCAATACACATATTATTTAGGCCCATTTCCAGCAGGAGAGATTGGACATTTCTTTGAATTGTCAACATTGGGAATGTTTGCACTCAGTGTCTTTAGGAAGGATTAGACATGAATAGAGAAATAGAAATTATCAGTATCATTGAAAAAAACCCGGGAATAAAATTCAGAGAGATAATGAGAGAAACAGGATTAAAAAACGGAGTATTAAGCTATCACGCTAGAAAATTAGAGGAAAACGGCAGTGTAAAGATAGATAGAAAATCAGGAGAGACCAGATTCTATCCACTCTTTGTTACAGAAGAAGAATCAGTATTGATAACAAGTCTTAGGCGTGATACCCAAAGATACATCTTGTTATCATTGCTAGAAGGTAAATCACTTTCATTCAACCAAATAGTTCAAAAGGTGAAAAAAGCTCCTTCTACTGTTTCGACATTTCTTGCAAAACTTGTAGACGATAAGATAGTAGAGATCAAGATCATAGAACTAAAGAAAGCGTATTTTTTGAAAAATGTAGACATGGTACATGAAATTATAGAAAAATACAACCCAATATTGCTTGAGAGAACCGCATACAATTTTGCAGACACATTTTCAAGCATATAGAACAAAGCCCACTATTTATTTAGAGTCACAAGATAAGATTACAAATTGGCAAAACTGGCAATTCTGATCATAATTTCATGCGTATTTCTTCCAAGTTTTGTTCTCATGTCAGCACATGGTGATGGTCTTGCAAGTGAGATCTTACCGCCTGAAATAATTGGAAACAAAAATGTTACTCTATCAATAAACTCGTCGCCATTTTTGATTGACAACAATCATGTAGGCACTCAGATAAACTTCATTTTACAAGATGCATCAACTCAGGTGCCAATACCTCAAGTAACACTTGCAGTATCAGCTTTTAAAAATGACCAAGCACTTTTTGGTCATGTATTTATGAGCGATAGTGGAAATTTTCTGTTTGATGTGGCACCTGACAATTCCTCAAATAAAATTTCAATAAATGAGGAAGGCGGAATACTTCCAGGCCTTTTAGGTCATGGTGGAAGCTATCAGATAAAGGGTCCAGTTTTTGCATCAGGCGGATTGTATAAATTCAAAATAGATGTACTTACAATGGGTTCTTACGACAACCAAGTAAGCAAAACATACGATGCCGCAATATCAATTCCAATAACCAACGAATATCCCATAAATGATAAAGATGATGGAAAACAGACAATTACAATAATTGCATACTATGACCAAATTGGGAATTTTCAGTATGATTCCAATAACAAGAAAATGAGTTTTTCCATGCCATTCAACTGGAGTCAAGACAACCTAAAGCAAGTAACAGTAGTACACCAAGAATTAAAGATCCCAAGAACATTTTCCAGTTTCATAGTTACAAAGTATGATGCATATGTAAACGGAGTTGCGTTGCCAGACAACGCAGTAAGCATAGATGATTATTCTTCAGACGATCAGAGAATTGTACACCTGATATTATACAAGCAAGAAGTAAACATAATTGCCACACAACAACAAAACTCTTCCAAGCCAGAGATGGATTTCACACTATCCCCAAGTAATGAAACAGCATTTCCAATAATGCAATATACAAGAAACGCCCAGTACAAGGTAAGCCTTAGTTGGGATCCGCCAAAGATCTTGGCAGGTCATACAACAAAGTTTAGTTTTCAAATTCTCGATCCATATCTAGTAAATAAAACAGTGAATTCAATAGATTATGATTTTTCCATCATAGAGGGTAAAAATGGCTTGCTATTCCACAATAGTAGTACAACCAACAACAACGGGGACCCAAATACAGAAGAGGTTAATTTCCCAGCAAACTACACTGGCCCTATTACCATAGGATTTGAAAATCTAAATGGAAACAGTTTTTCAGATTCAGAGATTTCGGGAGTTGTGTCACAACCTCACATAGTGCCAGAATTTCCCATAGGATCGTTGATTGTAATGATAACAGTATTTTCATTAGCAATTATGTTTCCAAGACTTTCTAAAATATGAAGATCAGTAGAGGTGTAGGAATTTTGTTAGCAGGAATAGTGATGTTCCTAGTAGGACATTTCATGTCACAGATTGTTCTTGATTTGATTCCCACAATCAATCCAGCCAATTCAAGCGATATTACAGATGCAAATTACCACATGTTATCCATTAGCAACCAATTATCAACTATCAGTCAATTTGGAATCATAGTGATTGTAATAGGCGTGATAGTTTTCTTTGCTGATCGAAGAAAAATAAAAGCCAACTAACTAGCGCCAGTCTGTCATCCACCAGCCCACAAACACAGAATAACGCTCTACAGGTTAGAATACATTTTAGTTTTAGCAATTTATACAATAACAGAGGGAATACTTCAGATTTTCATATCAAGCCTAGTTAGCACACATCAACGTGGTAGTGCACCGTACTTTTGACAATAGACGTATTTTTGTTGCTATGGTTTCGCGTATTTCATCAATGTTCAGACACTCCAATTTCACTATGACATCATAGTTACCAAATACCCCTAATACTTCCTTTACAGAATCGATTGATTTCACACCCTCTACGATTGTCCCCTCCCCACCCATCTCACAGTTGATCATAACATATGCGGTTTCCAACTATCATATATCGCGTTCATAATATATGAGATTTTTGGAGATAAATTTTGAAATGTGTGATCAACAAGACACCGCAGGGTTTTGAGAAATATTTAGCCATAACAAGTACAGGACAATTATTTTACTATAGCAGTATCAATAAGTATTCAAAAAAATGAAAAAATGTAAAACTACTTGTCCCCAATTAGGAATGTCACATCTACAGTAGTTGTTACTTGTTGATTTGCAGTAAATACTGGTGTTGCCTTGTCAGCCATGGACATTGCGCCATAATACATTGGAACCGGAGCAGTGTTTAACTCTGACAAGTTTACTGTTTTTACTCCAATAATCTTCTGGCCTAGAGGATCAAGTGCCTTTTGTGCTCGAGACTGGGCATTCGAAACAGCCTGTCCTAACAAACTATCCTGCATACTTTGTTGCTTGTCAGGAGAAAGAGAGAATGATATGTTATCTACTCTGTTTGCTCCCGCACCAACCGCAGCATCAACGACACTTCCTGCAAGTGACAAATTGGTTGTTTTTACATACAAAGTGTTTGAAGCCTGATAACCTGTTAGAATACTCTGGTGTATGCCAGTTACCAGATCAGGTACAGAGTCATTATACACTGGATAAATTGAAAACCCAGCTGTGCTGATCTCATCTTTGGTCACACCACTGTTCAGGACAGCGCTCACCACGGTATTCATCATTTGAGAATTTGTGCTTGTGGCACCTTGTGCAGTCTTTGCTTCAGTATCAACACCAAACTGAATAGTAACCATATCTGGTGCAATAGAGGCAGTTGCAGAACCTGTGACAGATGCTGTCCTTTCTTGTGATGCCGGCGTTACAGGTACTTGTTGTCCATTGGCCCCCTGTTGAGAAATCTCCAAGCTTGCAAATACCGCAGTTGAAACAATCAAGATTGCAGATATTGTTGCAAGCATAGCTTTTTTCCGAGTTGTCATTAGATACCATACGCTTGCAGAGTTTATAGGCTTTGATTAAATTTCATTTTAACTTAATTTGTTTAAAAAAATTAGATTATAATAAACAACATAATGTATTTTTTATCAAATCTTTCTCAGAGTACAATTTTGTATTATTTTTTTATTTTTCGTAATTTTTGAAATGCTCGTATTCCAAAGAACACCGTAAAAAATGCAGCAGTTGCTCCAACTAATGCAATTGCAATCATCACAGGATCTACAGATACAACAGTTGGTTCCGGACTTAGCTGTACGCGTGATGCAGCAAATGGTACAACGGAGGCATTGCTTCCCAAGGATCCAATTGCATGTGGAAGACTTTTTTGTGTAGATTCTTGAATCGGTTCTTGATTTACAGCATGATTCTGTCCTACAAGGTAAATTGCAGGACCGATTATGACAAATGCCGCAATGTTTGCTAGATAATGACGCAATTGTAAAAATATAGCTTCTTTTTTTGTTTTTGAGACATTGTTTTCAGTAGGATTTGTAGGCGGCACAATTACAAATGCTGTTTTTACAGGACCATAGTATTTCATTTTTTTATTTTTTGAGCTTAGTCCAATTTTTTCTATTTTTATCAATCCAACGCCCAGTAAACGAGTGATGTGCCAGTTGACAAGAGGCAGTGAAATATTTAGTGATTTTGCCAGATCATTTGTGCTTGAAACTCCCTGTGATATTTTGCCAAAAATTGCCCTGCCAGTATCATTTGCAAGTTCCTCTCCGATTATTTTGATTCTCTCATCTTCTGTACTAATTACCTCAATGTGTTCTTGTGCCTTGACAAGAAAATCAGAGTTGTCGTTGTTATCTGACATTGTCTAGTTAATCATCACCATGGCATATAATTGAACAATACATCTACAATCATGCACAAGTCTTATTTTTCTCACAGTTGATGATTTTCCCATACCGAACAGCATACTACAAATCATCCATAGTACCAAATTGGAACCAATGATCCCATGCAAGTTCCAGCTTCTTTTCATATCACAGGTGTAAAATGAACATATCTTGCAAGTAGAAATACAATACATAGAGAAATCAAAAAATGTGTCAAAGCAGGAAGTAAGACATGAGTAAGATAGACGGCAAGGCATGTAAAACAATGGTGGTTCTTGCCATAGAACACACATTATTGAAAACAAGCATAAACACCTTGGAAAAGGTCCAAACAGAATTGCATCAGGAATTTAATTGCGACATATCAGAGTGTTATGAACATCCAGAATATTTAACCAAGGTTCTCAAAGATCTCCAGAGTGTAGTACAACATGAGATTGTCGAGAATGTGAACAGATACCTCGATGAATTTTCAT
Organism: Nitrosotalea sp.; assembly: GCA_035255545.1. GTDB lineage: Archaea > Thermoproteota > Nitrososphaeria > Nitrososphaerales > Nitrosopumilaceae > Nitrosotalea. Next base: position 7,125 of record DATEZN010000189.1, read on the forward strand.
ATCAAGAACAAATAGCCGAATTTTTAGACAAGATCAAGCAACCGTAAAACTGGTGATTATCTCCTACAGACAACATCATAGCACTCAAATCGTTTCACTTACAATCATTTCACAACCTCGTTAACTGATACTCATAGACAATGTAAAAACACCATATACACCATTTTTGATATATCAACATGTTACCTCTAGTTCCGGATATTTGGGGATGTATGACAGAGATCTCAAAGAATTGTATCGACATGAGCAATGCAGCCTCAACATACCTTGGAATCATAGCCGGTGCAATAATTGGAGGAATAGTCAGTTGGTGGATCTACAACAGACAAAACAGGACATCCAAACAGCAAGATATGATACTTGGTAGAATAGAAAAATTAGAGGAAAATCACAGTGATATTTTAAAAAAACTTGCAGATTTTGATGACAAGCATGAAAGCTCATTTGATGCAATACAGGAACTTGACAAAAAGATAGATGTATTTTTAAAGAAATTTCAAGACGATGTCAAGCTATGACATCATCACTTGTTTGAAAACGACCACTTGTCTTCCTTGTTAATTTTTAGTATTTGTTCAGGCGATATGTCTTTGTGATCAACACCAATATGATTAGTGTATTCTATCAAACTGGTAAACTTCTTGCCACACACAGGACAGTCCTTCTCAAATCCGCCCATTTGATATAACAAAGATCAATTTTATATTTTAAGATATTCCACATTACCAGAATCAGAGCTTACCATATTCTTCTTCATCAGAATATGCCCTTTCTGCATGCTCTTCAATGTCTAGTCCTGCCTCTTCTACACCAGGACTTACCCTTATTGGAATCAAGGCCTTCAGTATCTTGAGAATTACCCAAGTACCACCAAATCCCATCAATACTGCAATACCCACTCCAATTGCTTGAGATTCTAATTGTCCTGGATTTCCATACAGCCAACCATTTATTCCAAGGTGATTCACTGCAGAGTTGGCAAATACTCCCACAAGAAGTGAGCCGATAATTCCAGAAACACCATGAACTGCACCAATGTCAAGAGCATCATCAATCTTTAATTTCTCTTTGAATATTGGCACCATGAGTGATGATGCAAACCCTACTACAATTCCAATCACTACAGCAAATTCAACTCCCACATATCCAGAAGCTGGAGTAATTCCGGCAAGACCTGCAACCGCACCATTGATTGCAGCAATAATACTAGATTTCCTTGTCCGTATCCAGAATATTACAACCCAAATAAGACACGATACAGCAGATGCCATTTGCGTGTTTACGATTGTAATACCAGAAAGAGAGCCTGCAGAATATGCACTGCCAGCATTAAATCCAAACCAACCAAGCCAGAGAAGTGAAGAACCGAGAACTGCAAGTGGAATATTATGTGGAACCATTATACCAGGACCAAATCCAAGTCTCCTTCCAAGAACTAGAGC
>DATEZN010000190.1:0-7565 GCA_035255545.1 Nitrosotalea sp.
AAATATATTCTTGTTAATCTTTAAGGATTTTTCCATTTTGTTGTATGTGGTACATCGTTTCTTTTAAGTTCTAGTGATTGTCATGATGCAACAATATGTGTTAAAAATTCTGTAGCTTAATGTTGTAATATTACATGAAATTTAACACTAGTGAGATATTGCCTTTATGAAAAGCATTATGACAAATGATACTGCTGCACTGGCAGGTATGGTAATCACCCATGCCCACACAATTCTTTTTCCTATGCCCCATCTAACTGCAGACATTCTTCTTACTGCTCCTACTCCCATTATGCTTCCAGAAATTGCATGTGTAGTACTTGCAGGAATTCCAAGCCATGCAAGACTTGCAAGTATGGTGGCTGCACTGGTTTCTGCTGCAAAACCTTGGTAGGGTCTAAGTTGTGTAATCTTTACGGCCATTGTTTTTACTATGCGCCAACCTCCAAAGAAAGTACCGAGGCTTATTGCTAATGCTGCCATTATGATGACATAATATGGAACACTAAACTTTGTGATTACTCCCTGGGTTAGTAAGATCAAAGCAATGACTCCCATTGTTTTTTGTCCGTCATTTGCTCCGTGAGTTAATGAAAAGTATGTAGCTGAAACCAATTGTAATCTGCCAAATGCAGAATTTACTGCATGTGGTTTTGCTTTTGCAAATACTGCCATTATGGCTAGCCCCGTTACAAATGCGGCAATGAAACCTGCAATTGGTGAAACCAGAATTCCTATTGCAACCTTTTGAATTCCGTCTAGTACTAACACGTGTGAGCCTGCTCCTGCTATTCCGGCTCCTATGATTCCACCCACTAGTGCATGACTGCTAGAGGTAGGTAGTCCCAGTAGCCATGTTATGATATCCCAAACTATAGCTCCAGCCAAAGCACCAATTATTATGTTGAGTGTAACAAAATCTGGATTTATGATTCCCTTCCCTATTGTTGTTGCAACTGCAACTCCGAAAAGAAATGGGCCTATAAAGTTGGCAGCTGCTGCTAATGTGACTGCATGTAGTGGTCTTAGAATTCTTGTCCCAACTACTGTTGCAATAGAGTTTGCAGCATCATGGAAACCATTAAGAAAATCAAAAACTAGTGCAACTAATATTGCTCCAATTGCTAGTTCAATCATACAAAATACCTATGTGTATTTGAGAACGATGTCCTCTATCGAATCTGCAACATCCAGGCATCTATCTGAAGCATGTTCAAGTGCTTCATAGGTATCTTTCATCTTGATTATGTTTATGACATCTGTTGTTTCAAACAATTCACCCATTGCTTTACGATAGATTGCATCAACACGATGTTCTAGTTCGTTTATAGTGCGACAGTGTTCAATTATTGATTTGTCAGCCTTTACTTTGTTTAATTTTGTAATCATGAAATTTATTTCCTTTGTGGAATCATGGATCTCTTTTGCTATTTCCAGCATGTGTGGTGGAGTGAATTTAATTTTAAAACCAATGAGTCTTCCAGATATTCCCTCTATGTAATCAATGATATCATCAGTCTTTGATGCAATTCTGGAAATATCTTCTCTATCTAGTGGAGTTATGAATGTCTTGTTTAATTCTTCAAAGATGGAATGTGTAAGTTTGTCAGCTTCTTTTTCTATTACTTCAATCTGTGCATGAATCTCGATCAATTTATCAAAGTCTGTAAATAATTCAACCAATAGTTTTGCAGACTCTTCTGCTTTACTTGCAAGATCGTTTAATATCGTAATGATTTCTTTATCATTTGATTTTATCCATGATAACCATTGGGCCATGTAGTTTCTCCTAAGATTCATAGATAAATACCTGACCTATATAGGAAATGAAATCTATATAGATGAAAAAACTCCTACGATCTGTGCCTGTTTTAGGGTGAATTGTTCTCTGAGATTACATCCTGCACTGTTTCGTTAATGACTGCCTCTGCAATATCACTTGAATATTCTGCGGTTCTACGAATATCTTCTAGAACGAACTTGATGACACTAGAATATTTCTTTGATTCTTCTAGGCTGTCTGTGAATTCTCTTTCTTTTTCAGCTATTCTGTGTGCGGTTGATGCAACATTATCTGCAAGAGCATAATCTCTTTTATTTAGAGCCAAAATTGAATCTTCAAAGACCTTGAGCGAGTCTTCGCTTAGACGTGTTATTTTTTGTATTAGTGCTGGTTCTAAAGTTGATTTTAGAAATTTTATTCTACTTGCAATTGATACTGCATGATCTGCAATTCTTTCAATTGATTTGACCACAATTCTATAGCTGATGCAATCTGATGGTTTTTTCAGTCCGATATCTCGAAGGATCTTTTCATGTTCGACTGCAAGTGTCAAGTTTCGTAGTATGTACAAACTGAATCTATCTACTTCATCGTCAAGATGTGTTATCTCTTCGCCAGACTCCACATCCATTTCTTTTAATGCATCAATTGCTTGTCTATGCATAGTTGATGTGAGTAAAAACATCCTCTTTAGTGCATCACTTATTGAAAGTTCTGGAAGGCTGGTTAAAATTTGGATTGTGATTGATTCTGGAGTCGTTTCAACTATTTCTGTTCCTATCATATTTTTTCTTACAAGATCTCTTATTGCTTGTTTGTGTTCTATCTGTATTCTTCCTCCCTTTGCATGTACTTCTATAATTTGATAGCCTGCCAAGTACATTGCAATTACTTTTCTCTGAATTGATTCGACAGAATCTTTTTGGCTTATGATCGTCTTTGATTTTGAAATCTTTGGAGATGAATAATTCTGTGTTGGTAATATTGAGAGTGATTTATTTACATTTTTAACTATTGAAACCGGATCTCCAGTTTTTAGTTTCAATTCATCAACCCATTTTTTTGGAAGTGATAAAACATACGTGGATCCACCTACGAGTTGTAATTTTCTAACTTCTTTATCGTTTAGTACTTCTGACAACGCATGCATTGTATTTCTTATAGTTAAAGCACTTGTCTCCCGTTTCTATGTATGTCTATATAGTTCACCATAGAACTATGAAATCTAAGAAATTATGGTCGATTCTCTCATATCTGATTTGACGACCAAATGTGTTATCATGATATCTGTTAAAATGAAGAAAGGATCACCTATAGCTGATAAAATTTTCAAAATTGTCGCCATTGGAGCTGCAACCTACGTTCTGGTAATTATAGCCATGATTGTGATTAACCTCACTACAGGTTCAGCTCAAATTTGGCAACAGGAAGGTATCTCTTTTCTTACAGGTTCTGATTGGAATTCTGTTGACGGTAGAGAATCTTATGGTGCAGCACCTTACATAATGGGTACTCTAGTTAATGCTGGAATTGCCATGGCAATTTCAGTACCTCTAAGCTTTGGAATTGCCATGTTTCTTTCCGAACTTGCACCTAAATTACTTAAAACTCCTCTTGCCATGGTTATAGAACTCTTAGCTGCTGTACCAAGTGTAGTGTATGGATTATGGGGTCTTCTTGTTTTTAGAACCTATATCCAAAACTGGATAGAAGTACCACTTCACAATCTATTTGGCGATCAGAGTATCATATTTGCTGGAACTCCATTTGGATTAGATATTTTCACTGCAAGTGTTGTTCTAGCTATCATGATTGTTCCTACAATTGCTTCTATATCAAAAGAAATCATGTTGGCAGTACCTAACAGTCAACGTGAAGCTGCATACATGCTTGGAGCAACAAAATGGGAAGTTTTTAGAATTGCAGTTTTACCATATTCAAAATCTGGATTAATTGGAGCTACTATACTGGGTCTTGGAAGAGCTGTTGGAGAAACAATGGCAGTTACAATGTTGATAGGAAATGCAACAGGTGCTGCTGCCTTTCCATCTTCGTTATTTGCGCCAGGACAAACATTAGCAAGTATAATGGCAAATGAATTTGCAGAAGCTTCTCAAGGAGGTCTTCATTTAGCGGCACTCATTGGTGTTGGACTGATTTTATTCATGATGGCTTTTGCCATAAATGTAGTTGCACATCTTCTTGTTGCAAAAGTAGTCAAATCACATGAAGGAGCAGTATTGGCATGATAACTGTTGAACAGAGAACAGAATTTAGAAAACATTTTCGTTATAATGTTGGTAGAAGACTTGTTCTGGACAAAATAGTCAAGTGTCTAGTCTTTGTGTGCGTGTTGGTTGCAATTGTACCGCTCATAGCTATATTGGTCAATGTCTTTAGTAATGGTGCAAGTGCTTTATCGTGGGAATTTCTCACACAAGTACCTGGAGCAGTGGGAAGTGACGATCCAGGTGGAATAGGTCCTGCTATACAAGGAACCTTGGTACTTATTGGATTGTCTAGTCTCATAGGAGTTCCAATTGGTGTTATGGGTGGAATATTTCTTTCAGAGTATGGTAACAACAGGTATGGAAGAACTGTGAGATTTTTTAACGATGTTCTTGCAGAATTTCCAACAATTGTAATTGGAGTATTTACCTTTGTCTTGATTGTTTTGACTTTTGGAGACTTTTCTGTTTGGGCTGGATCTTTTGCTCTTTCTATAATTATGCTGCCTATTATAATGCGAACAACTGAAGAATCACTCAAGTTAGTGCCTGTTACATATAGGGAAGCAGGATATGCACTTGGAATTAGAAGATGGAAAGTAGTTTTTACAATTGTACTTAGTAGTGCAAGGAGTGGTCTTATCACTGGAATTTTATTATCTGTTGCAAGAATTGCTGGAGAGACAGCACCTCTTGTATTTACAATTCTTGGAAGCAGTCAATTCATACAAGATTTCAGTGGACCAGTTGATGCACTCCCACTTCGAATATGGAGACTTTCATCTCTTCCATATGATAGTGCAGTAGCTCAAGGATGGGGAGGAGCATTCGTTTTGATAATTATTGTTCTTTCAATAAATATTGGTGTGAGATATTTGTTCTTACATAAGAAAGGGCAAACACTATTAAAGTTCAAAAGACAAGGGAGCGTATCATGATGGAAACAATGACAAAAGTTCCGCTGAAAGATAATTCTACTGAAGATATAAAATACAAACTCATTGCAGAAAATATTTCTGCAAGCTATGATGGAATTGTTACAGTCAAAAATGTTTCAATGAAATTCCGGGACAGGGCTGTTACTGCACTCATTGGACCTTCTGGATGTGGAAAGACAACGTTTCTTAGATGTCTAAACAGAATGCATGAACTTACAAAGAATGCAACATTGACAGGAAAAGTTTTGCTTGACGGAGAAGATCTTTATTCTAACAAGGTAGACCCGATAATAAATAGACGAAAAATAGGGATGGTCTTTCAAAAACCAAATCCGTTTCCTACCATGTCTATTTATGATAATGTGGCATGTGGACTCAAACTTAACGGTGTAAAAGACAAAAAAATAATTGATGAGGTGGTAGAAGGATGCCTCAAGATGGCGTCACTTTGGAATGAAGTAAAAGGTGACTTGAAAAAACCAGGCATGAGTCTTTCAGGTGGTCAACAGCAACGTTTGTGCATAGCACGAGCGCTTGCCATACAACCCGAAGTTCTCTTGATGGATGAGCCTGCATCTGCACTTGATCCAATTGCAACTCAAAAAATTGAGGAAATGATACAGGAATTGAAAAAAGAGTACACAATCATTATTGTAACACATAACATGCAACAAGCAACTAGAGTTTCTGATTATACTGGATTCATGTATCTTGGAGACTTGGTAGAATTTGGCGAAACAAAGCAAATCTTTGAAAATCCTAGAAATGAAATAACTGCCAAGTATGTTCAAGGCCAATTTGGATAATTATGACTCGCCTCATAGATCCTCATCTATCAAATTTATCTGAAATGATGAAGCAAATGTGCGATCTTTCTGTTCGATGTACAAATCTTGCAATTGATGCCTATTTGGGTGGACAAAATGCGCGAAAAGAAGTACATACTCTCTCCAGCCAAATGATGGATTTGTATGATAAAGTTGGTGAACTAACATTTGACATGATTTTGCGATATCAACCAGTAGCAAGTGATTTTAGACTCATACGATCTTCACTTGAAATCTCATATGGATTTACTAGACTTGGAAGATATGCATATGACATAACACTGGTTCGAGATACTTTTGGAGATCTCTCTGATTGTAAAAATGAAGTTATCTACACTTTATCTGGTGAGATAAAACAAATGGTTCGACTTGCCGTGGAATGTTTTGCAACACTTGATTTGGAAAAAGCCAAGGAGTTGAGAACTGATGAAGATCTTGTTGACAAATACTATAACAAGCATTTGCCAATGTTGATAACACTAAACAATGTTAAATGTGCACTTGCTGATGCATTGGTTCTTCGATATATGGAACGAATGGCTGATCATGCAGCGTTTGTAGGCGACTCTGTAAGCTATATTGTTACAGGCGCAAGAACATATCACTAGATCTATTTACAAAATTTACTTTTCGAGTTTTAATCTATATAGATTATTAATTAATATGAAAACTATGTTGACCAAGGGTAAATAGCATGTTTTTCCTGTAGTTGCTATGATTAGAAAAATCATTATGGGATTTACGTTAATGTTAATCCTAATAGTGCCCACAATGTCGCTGCATGCAAGTGCACAGACTAGTCAATCTTATACAATAACTGGGGCAGGATCAACCTTCGTGTTTCCATTGATGGATAACTGGAGAGTTGAATACAACAAACTAAATCCTAACATCATGCTCAACTATCAATCAATTGGTAGTGGCGCAGGAATAAAACTCTTGGAGCAAAAAAGTGTAGACTTTGGAGCATCTGATGCACCATTATCTGCAACTGATATGCAAAAAGCTCCTGGTGTGATCACCATTCCAGAATCAATAGGTGGAATTACAGTTGCCTATAATCTTCCTGGAATTGATAAAGGACTAAAACTAACCGGACCTGTAATTGCACAGATCTTTATGGGGAATATTACCTCGTGGAATGATCCTGCAATAGTCAATCTTAATCCTGGAACAAGTCTACCTAGTCAAAAAATAGTGGTAGCACACAGATCTGATGGATCTGGAACAACATATGCGTTCACTGATTATCTTTCAAAAATCAGTCCAGATTGGAAGACTAAGATAGGTCAAGGAAAGTCCGTGCCATGGCCAGTTGGTACTGGAGGTCAAGGAAATGCAGGCGTGGCAAACATTGTGAAAACTACACAATATGCCATTGGATATGTAGAATTGGCATATGTCTTCCAAAATAAAATGACATATGCATTTGTCCAAAACGCTGATGGTAATGCATTTGTGGAACCCACTCTTGATAGCGTTGCAGCTGATGCTGCAGTAGCTAGTGGAAACCTACCTAGTGCTGATGGTGACTGGAGTAAAGTGTCTATAGTAAATGAACCAGGAAGTAACTCCTATCCGATATCTACACTAACTTATGTGATGATATACAAGGATTTGAGTACCGTAAATGGGGAAACACAAGACAAGTCTACTCAAGTACTTGATTTTCTTAACTGGATAATCAATGATGGTCAACAATATGCTTCAGGTTTGCTGTATGTACCTCTGCCGGATTCAATAAAGAAGATTGATGAAGCTGGACTTGCCGAAGTATCATTTTCTGGAG
>DATEZN010000191.1:0-2016 GCA_035255545.1 Nitrosotalea sp.
TTTCAAGCTGCATCGATTTTTTAACTTGTGTGTGCCATCAAGTAGATTCGGTTTAAGTTCCATTTGCTTTAATTCTGTTTCAAGTTTTTCCCTAGCATCAGCGATTGCAGGTGTAAGAACTTCGATAATCTCATTTAACCATATTTTAGGATTGTTATAGTTGTCTATTTTTTCAGGATCGTGGAGACTTGATAGTCCATCAATGGCACGATAAAAAATTTGGTGTAATCCTATCGAAATACGAGGTCTGACAAAAGCAAGTTCTTTATTCATGATGTCAGTCATACGAAAATAATATTCATCTGTTTTCAAAACTTCTTTTAGTTCATCTAGTGTAAGTCTATCATTTAGAATGTCTGCTTTTACAGATGAAGCTGTTTTACCCAAGCTTATGCCACAAGTCTCGATATAGTAGTTCAGTATTTTTAGCGAATTAGATTTGAGAGATTGCTCGGTTTTTTGTAAATTATCTATAATTCCTTGTTGTTTGAAATAGATTGCAACTGTTATCACTATGGCTATTCCGCCAATCAGCCATCCTATGTAATCATGCACAATTACACGGAATGTCGCTTGTAAATAAATTATTTAAATTGAATATCAACTATGTCTGAAATAATTCTAGTTCTACTTACAACGACATTGTGCGGGATGCACCCAAGGAATGTATTACTTGGTTCCGTTGCCTGGATGCATTTTATCATATTTAAAACAAGGTCCTTAAGCAATATCCAGTTTATATGATGAAATTCAATGGATGAAAACATTGCTGTGGTTTAAAATCAAGTAACATCATGATCCAGTGTTGAAACTATTCCACAAAATTATGCTAAATCGTGCTCAGCCTTTGGGCATAATATCATATTTTTACATGCTTAGTCCACTAGGCATCTATCTTCCATCACAATCCGCCGTAATGATTTTTCAACCTGTTTTCTTTTCATTAATACTGGTGGCAAATCTCGCTTTTTTTACAATAATAGATTGGCCAGAAAAGAAAACAAAATATCGGTTTAGCCAACTTTTTTTCACGTATTTTGTTGCAGTATCCACTGTGATAGGAATTGAATTGCCTGCATTATACAGTCATGCAGGAGAGGCCATATTTCATGAGGCTAACACGCCAAACAAAAAATTGGAGATAATTTCAAATGAATTGATACCATATGCCGTATTGGGTAATTTTGCTTTTGATGCATATTTTTTCGCCATGAATAAATTCTCAGACAGGCTAGCTAGGAAACATTCAATGCCATGCAATTACCCCATTAACACACTTAAAACGTTTAGCTTGTGAATAAATCTTCAAATGCATCTGTAAGCACATAAAATTAATCTACCCGCATTTACTGTGTTTCATCATGGATTCTGATCATGGTGCATTCCTAATTGAAATGATGCTGCACGAAAAAATAAAGGCTGTTACGGTGTCTCTCGAAATATCATACAATTTTCCAGGCGAGCCAAAAACTCCAAAATTTTATGAAGACGACAAATTTGGAATTTTCCTAAGAAAGCTAGACATATTGTTGTCTTTGCAACTATTCTTTTCATTAATTGTTCTTGAACTTGATAAACAAATTTCGTTGAAAGAGTTTTCTGTCATGTACATGAAAACCCAAAAAGAAATAGTAAGTTTGCTCTACGAGATGTACTACGCACAAGATGAACGTGGTAGAGAAATTATTCTAGATTATACAGACATTCCAAGATTAGAGGAAGAAATAGACACTACATCTAATCTTGCCTATGACAAATGGACTGGTAAATCAAGTTTGTCCGACAAGGAAATGCTGGGCATCGTGGAGCAAGTAGGCGACTCGGTCAAGGACCCAGTCAAGAAAGTTTTCGGCGGTGCAATGGATGTCTTTGCCAGACATATCCTACGAAGAAAGATAAGAAATAATGAAAAACTATCAGTAAAACATCAGGGCAGAATTAACTCTGGCTTCAAGTATCTAGACGAGTTTGCAAATATTGCCATGAGACTGGCAAGAGGCGGCATATAAACAAGCC
>DATEZN010000192.1:0-14412 GCA_035255545.1 Nitrosotalea sp.
GTAGAATATGGTATCACTATGCCACTTGTTCCAAGAATTGAGATGCCTCCAAGAATTCCAAGCCTTGGGTTGTCTGTCTTGTTGGCAAGCTCTTTTCCCTTTGGAACTGATACCATTATCTTGATTCCATTTTTTTCGAGAAGATTTCCTGCAATCTCTAAAATGTTTTCATTGATCATTTTTTTTGGCGTTGGATTTATTGCAGCAGCACCAATGTCTAGTCCAAGTCCTGGCTTGGTAACCCTACCAACTCCTTCTCCACCGTCAAGCTCTATCTTGCCAATGTCTCCAGTAAGTGTAACTTGTGTTCTTATCTCTGCTCCGTGAGTTACGTCTGGGTCATCCCCTCCGTCTTTTATTACAGTACATGTGGCGCTTTGTTTTGAAAATTCGCAACTTTCTATCTTGATTTGAATCTGTGATTTTTTTGGTAACGTGACGTTTACAAAATCAGTTTTATTTTGATTTATGATTGAAAGCAGTGCAGCTTTTGCGCCAGCTGTTGCACATGTTCCAGTGGTAAAGCCTGTTTTCATATTTTCCTTTGGCTTGTCTTCTTCTGACATGAAATGGTTTCAACTCTCTTGCGTATTAATTCTTGATGTCATTTTAGTATGGTTGATAAAATTATCCACAGAGCCATTGCGCCAAGCCCTCCATAAAGTACGAGATGAGTGAACATTGGTGAACCCTCCTTTTCCTGATTGTGTTCATAATCTGGAGTGTCTTTTGCTCCAAAGTTGCGTCTAAACTCTGCAAAGTTTGCTCCAAAGTGAAACTCTTCATTTGCTGTCTTGTCATATTTTTTCCAAAAATCAGAATACTTGGTAGCTACCTCACTTTCTGAAATCTTTTCTTTCTTCTTTTCTTCGCTTCGTAGCTGCTGATATGCCTCTGTTACCTTTTTGAATTTCTCTCCGTTGATGTCATCCTTGTTCCTGTCTGGGTGATATTTCAAGGAAAGCTGTCTGTATGCATTTTTTATCTCCTTCTGGGATGCTCCTTCTTGGACGCCTAAGATCTGGTGGCAGTCTACTGTATTCAAGTGTGATATGACATGACATGGAGACCAAAATTAATTTGTCGGCACAATCTGTGCTTTTGCATGGGTTCATCAGTTGTGATTACAGGAGCAAATGGCTTTGTAGGCAGAAACGTTGGCATGTTTCTCACAAAGAATGGATTTTCTACAATATGCCTTGTTCGCAAAGAAAGAACTGTACCCTTTGGAAAGACAATAACAACTGATGCACTTTCTGAGCCAAGTCTTGCATCAAAAATCCATAATTCTGATGCACTATTGCATTTCATTGGCCAAGGAAAACAAACTGTAGATTCTGAATATAGTTCCACCAATGCGTCCCTTGCCAAAAGTGCTGTAGCATTATGTAAAAAAGCAAAATTGAAAAAAATAATTTACATCAGTGGTCTTGGAGTTGATAAATCTTCAACTCTGGGATATTTCATTTCAAAATACAAGGCAGAACAGGAAATAATCCACTCTGGACTTGATTATACCATTTTTCGGGCATCGTACATCATAGGAAGAGATGATCCACTGTCCAAGAATTTGCAGCAACAGATGAAAAAAGGTCAAATGATAATTCCGGGCTCTGGAAATTATAGATTCCAGCCAATCTTCATAGACGATGTATCGCGTGTAATAATCCAGGCTCTGTCAGAAAAAAAATTCTCAAACAAGATAATTGATCTGGTAGGACCAGAAGTGGTAAGCTATGACACTTTTGTAAAAAAATTCCTAAATGGCAAGAAAATCAAGGTGAAAAAGATAGACTTTGAGAGTGCGTATCATGATGCATTGCATAACAAGGGTCCGTTTGGCGTAGATGATCTTGGTATCATGGCAGGTGACTATATTGGAAACCACAAAAAACTTGCTAGTCTTGTACCTATGAAATTTACAAAATATGGTCTAGTGCTAGAGGCCAGAGGCTTGTTTTAGTACGCTAGCCTTGTCAGTCTTTTCCCAGCTAAATTCTGGCTCTGGTCTTCCAAAGTGACCGTATGCTGCACTCTTTCTGTATATTGGATTCTTTAGTTTTAGATGAGAAATGATAGCAGAGGGACGCATGTCAAAGTGTTTTCTTACTATATCTTCAATCTGTTCTTCTGGAATCTTGCCTGTGTCAAATGTATTTACAGTGAGTGAAACTGGCTCTGCTACTCCAATTGCATATGCAACTTGGACTTCGCACTTGTCTGCAAGTCCTGCTGCAACTACATTCTTTGCAATGTATCTACACATGTAACATGCAGACCTGTCTACCTTTGATGGGTCTTTTCCAGAAAATGCTCCGCCCCCATGTCGTCCCATGCCACCATACGTATCCACAATTATTTTTCTTCCAGTGAGCCCTGCATCTCCTGGAGGGCCACCTATGACAAATCTGCCTGTTGGGTTTATGTGAATTTTTATCTTGTCATTCCACAACTGGCCACAAACTGGCTTGATTACTTTATCGATAATCTGTTTTCTAATTTCTTCATTTGTTACATCTGGAGAATGCTGTGTTGAGATTACAATTGCATCTATGCGCTTTGGTTTTCCGCCCTCGTATTCTACTGTAACTTGGGACTTGCCGTCTGGTCTTGCCCATGGAAGTTCTTTTTTCTTTCTTGCTTCTGCAAGACGTTTTGTAAGCTTGTGTGCAAGCAAGATTGGCATTGGCATCAAGTCTTCGGTTTCATTTGTTGCATATCCAAACATGAGGCCTTGGTCTCCTGCTCCTTGATCTTTATTGTCATTGGCAGTAACTCCCATTGATATGTCTGGGCTTTGTGCATGAAGCGATACTAGAACGCTGCATGATTCTGAATCAAAACCATATTCTGGATCGTCATATCCAATTTCTTTGATTGTTTTTCTAACTATGTCTTGAATGTCAAATCTTGCTTTTGAGGTAACCTCTCCTGCTACTACTACAACACCTGTAGTAGTCAATGTCTCAACTGCAACTCTAGAATCTGGGTCTTGCTTTAGAAACTCATCCAAGATTGCATCAGATATCTGATCACAAATCTTGTCTGGATGACCCTCTGTAACTGATTCTGAAGTAAAAAGATAGCTTCTATGAGAGGCCATGATAAAATTTCCTATAACTCGTTCTCTAATTTAATGAAAAGTACGTTGTTTCCTCTTACGATAACTCTTCCATAATTTGCAACTATTTTGCCGTTGCTGATTTCTTCTGCATCTGTCATGATTAGATTCATGTATGAATCTACATTGTTCATTTTACCTTTGTATTCAATTTCACTTTTTAGTCGAACTGTAACTTTTTTGTTTATGCCTTTTTGCAATGTTGTTAAAGGTCTTTTTGGAGTTGCTGCTTGTGACAATCACAATTCACTTGTTTGCACTGTTTGAAATAGGGAATAAAAGCCTTCCCGATCATGACTTATACTCTTCAATTTGTGATAACTCTTTGATTAAATTGATTTCCACTGGTATTTTGGGGCTGGATGATCTTTTGGGCGGTGGAATAACACCTGGTACGATAATCGATATTTTTGGACCCGGAGGCAGTGGCAAAACACAACTTGCGATGCAAATTTCTCTAAATTCGTTGCAAGACGGCACTGTACTATACCTGGATGCTACTGGTGAATTTAGTAGATCAGAGAGAATGCTACAGCTAATCAAGTCGAAAAACTTGGATCCCTCACTTCTTGATCATGTTATTGTAGGACGAATGATGAATATTGGAGATCCACCAAAATATATTGAAAAAATATCTGAGCTCAGACCAAATCTGGTTGTAATAGAAAACATAACAGATTTGTTTTCATTTGAATATTACAAGGAAGCAAATCTGCTTGAAAAACATCTTAGGTTCATGGAATACATGCATGATCTTAGCCTGACTGCAATTAACACCAAGATTCCTGTCATTGTAACCAATATGGTACGAAGCATGGATGGAATGGAAACTGAAAACTTGAACAAGTCAATTAGCATGTTTACCCACAAAAAGATAAAACTTGAAAAACTTGAAAACGATGAAAAAGACGATAAAGTGTTCAAGGCCCAAGTACTACCCTCATTTGGAAAAAGGAAAGAGATCTTGTATACCATAACTGAGGCGGGCCTTGTGGAATTACCTTAACCTATTTATCACTCTGATGATGCCAAAAACTGCATGGCAGGAATTTTTGACTATATACCAATTATCGCAGCTGTCCTACTTGGTATTGGTTTAGTTGGTGTAATAGTATACGAACGATCTAGAACAAGACAAAGCAAAGAACCAGAATCTACCGCTTGAGTTAGAAGAAAAGTTTCGTAATCTTGGTTTTGAACACCTAACCGAGATACAGCAAAAGGCTGTTCCTGTGATATTTCAGAAAATTGATTCCTTGGTGGTTGCACCAACTGGCTCTGGCAAGACAGAGACTGCGGTAATTCCAATATTTTCTCGAGTTGCAAAGTCCAGAAAACAAGACAAGATCAAGGTACTCTACATCACTCCTCTTCGTGCACTCAATCGAGATGTTTTCAAGAGAATTATAAAATATGCTGAAAATGAGGGACTGCGAATTGAGGTAAGACACGGGGACACATCACAGACAATGAGGAAAAAGATCAACCTGTCACCTCCTGATATCTTGATAACTACACCTGAAACTCTGATAATACTTCTTACACAGCCTGTAATGCTACACGCCCTTGATGAAATTGAATGGATGGTGATAGATGAGGTCCATGAGCTATTGGGTAATGAAAGAGGTGCGCAGCTCTCACTCAGTCTTGAGCGGCTCCAGGCAAATACAAAATATCCTATAACAAGAATAGGATTGTCTGCAACTGTAGGAAACACTGCAGAGGCTGCCAAATTTGTAGTTGGTACAAAAAGAAAATGCAAAATAATTGAAGATCACTCGATTCGAAAATATGATGTTGAGGTCAAATACATCGAAGGTACCATTACTGATGTAGTGGATCATGTCATTGAATATGTGACAAAAAATTATCCGTCATCACCTGTCTTGCTGTTTACAAATACTAGGGGCGAGTCAGAGTATATTGCATCAGTATTAAAGGAACGCTCTAGCATTGCAATTGATCTTCACCACGGTTCTTTATCACAACAGGTTCGTGAAGAGACTGAAGACACACTGCGAGCTGGAAAACCTGGGATAGTTGTATGTACATCTTCACTTGAGCTAGGCCTTGACATTGGCTCTGTTGAGCTTGTGATTCATTATGGTTCCCCAAGACAAGTCTCAAAACTTATGCAAAGAATTGGCCGAAGCAGGCATACACGTGGCTCGTCTGCAAAGGGATTGATTGTGACAAACAATCCTGATGATGAAATTGAGGCGCTAGCAATCTTGGAGCGTGTCAAGGAAAAATCCATTGAAGATCAAATAATCCATGATGGTGCACTAGATGTCCTTGCACACCACTTGGTTGGAATGAGCATGCAGTTTGGCAAAGTATCACTTGACTTTGCACTTGACATGATACAGCAGGCCTACTCTTTTCGAAATGTGTCCATAGAAGAACTCATCGAGGTGCTTGAGGTTTTGCAAAATGGCAATATCGTATATTTAGATAAAAATGAGATGGCCTTTACAAAAAGAGGCCGTTCGTTTAGGTATCACTTTGAGAACCTGTCCACGATTCCTGACATTTTAAAATTCAAGGTCTTTGATACTGCCTCTAAAAAAATAATTGGAAGTCTAGACCAGAGATTTGTGGGAGACAATGGGGAACAAGGTAGTGTCTTTGTGCTGCGGGGAATGCAATGGAGAATACTAAACGTTGATGACAGTTCACTTAAGGTAAATGTAGAGCCAATCCAGTCTGCTGGAATAAATGTTCCATACTGGGAGGGTGAGAATATTCCAGTTGACTATGCTACTGCAAAAAAAGTTGGCATGGTTAGAACCAAGACCATTGTTACATCTTTTACAAATAAAGTAATTGACAACCTAAAACTTGGGATAATCCCTAATGAGAAAAACATTGTAGTGGAATCGCAGAGGGTACGAAATACTATTGTAATACATTCTTGTTTCGGAACAAGAATAAACTCTACACTTGCAATGCTGCTTTCTGCAATGATTTCGGCAAAGAGTGGATATCTTGTAGATTCACGGTCTGATGCATATAGAATAATGCTGTCATCAAACGGGAGGATACTGGAACAGTCTGTACGTGATGTTATCGTAGATGAATATGATCTGCAGGATATAGTCCAAGCCTCACTCGCAGGAACACACAATGTCAACTGGAGAACATGGTGTGTTGCAAAAAAATTTGGAATCGTTGGAAGAGAAGCAGTCTATGACAGAAAATCTGCAAGATTCTTGTATGAAAAATATTCAAAGACTGCACTTGCAAAAGAGGCACTACGGGAATTGTATCATGACAAGTATGACTTGGAAAATACTTCGCAGTTATTGCAAAATATCAAGACAGGACAGGTAAAAATCACATGGGTTGAAGTTGAGGGCTTTTCAAAACTTGCTGAACCAATACTAGATCATACAACAAAATACTATGCATCTCCTGCAAACATGGACAAGGGAATACTTGACTTGGTAAAAACAAGGCTGATGAAGACACGTCACAGGCTGGTTTGTGTAAGATGTGGCAAGTGGGAAAAAGTAGTCGAGACAGGTCAGGTAAACGATATTCCATCATGTCCATACTGCAAGTCTAGGCAAATATCTGCAACATTCTACTCTGATTATGACCTGCCAAAAATAGTGCAAAAAAAGATTGCGGGAAAAAAAATAACAACTGAGGAGAACCACAAGTTTTCTCGAGCCTGGAAGGTCTCATCGCTTCTTGCAAACTTTGGCAAGACTGCACTTGTTGTGATATCCGGATACGGTGTGGGCGCTGATACTGCAGCAAGAATATTGCGAAACATGGTGGGAGAAGAAGAACTCTACAAGCAAATTTACGAGGCAGAAAGACAATACGTTACAACTCGGGGATTTTGGGACTAGTTCTTTCGTGTAATTACTGAGTATGCAGACAAAAACAATTCTGTTCTGCCCTCAAGGCCTGCCTTGGCATTTACTGCCGTAACTGAAATTATTTCTCCTTGGGTGAATTGTTCTAACAGTCTTGCCTGTGATCTCCAACCCTTGAGCCAAATTTGTCCAGTGTCGTCCTCGATATATGTCTCAGAAAGTAATACTGTCTCTCCAGTCTTTGTCTGGATCTCACGTTTTTCTGGTGACTTTAGAATTATTGCCTCTATGCAATATGGTGTTTCTGCAGGTTTTATCTCCTTTATCTTTGTCCTGATTTCTTGTAATGTTGGAATACCATTATCATCTATCTTTCTTACAAAAGAATCTCCTTCTAGCATGATTGATTTTCCATAAACTTTTGACGGCATGCATTCTATTACATCTCCAAGCAAAAGATCTTTTGTAACAAGTGCTGTATCTGTAATGCTGACAAGTTTCTTGTCTAGTGTTGTGCCAAGAATCAATGTATTTCCTGAATCACTTTTTGCCATGGATAAAATTCTGATGATGATTGGTTGGATCTCTGTTGCTCCTTCTATCTCTAATACGGTACCCTCGTCACCGTGGAGCTCAAGTCCCATCTGACCGACCTTTGTCTTGACTCCAATCAATCTCGTTTTTGCACCTGATGTGACAACCTTTGGTATTGTGCTTTCGTCCTTGTTCCACAGAACAACTCGCATTATGTTTCCGTCTTTTCCCTTTAGTCTGAGCTGTAAAGATTTTCCTGGTTCTCCTTTAAAGTTTGTAAACTCTGAAGTTCGTAGATTGCCGTCAAGAATTCCTGTAACTACAAGATTTTGCTGATTCTCTTTTACGTTGCTAACATCGTCTGTGATATCATCAAGTGATGGTATGGTGCTTGTTGTTCCATTTGGTTCAACATTAGAGCCAGAGCCCACATTGATTATTGGATTTCCTTTCATGTCTGCTTTGACATAGGCCTTGATTATCTTGACCAAGTCGCCTGGTTTGAGATTCTCAATTCCTGGCAAGTTTGCCTTTTCGTCCCACAACTTGACTTGTGCTCTTGAATCACCATCGTATACTGTCATTGTGCGCAAGAGAAACTGTGAACCGTCCTTGCGGGAAAACTGTTTGACTGGATAAACATTCATCACTCTAGTTGCTAATGTAATCTCCTTTGCACCTACATAGAGGTCCTTGAGACCCATCTCTACCTTTAGGGGCTCACTTAGAGACACACCCAGGTCTGATGATATCAAAAACAGTGCACCTTGGTCTGTGAGATACCCTGCACCGATCTTTTCTTTCTTTCTTAGTATCATTTCATCTATCTGTGCCTTGGTAAGATCGGGTCTTTGTTCCAAAAGTTTACTCAGCAATGAATCAAATTCTGACAATGGAAACCTGATGACAAGTGTATGATATAAAAATTGTTTTAGCGATCCGATCTATTTTTGATCGATGATATCCTCATAACTTCAGTAGATAGATTAGTGGGGAAAAAAGATCGCATCTATTGTATACAATTGAAGTAAATTCACTTTCAAAATCATATGGTGATTTCATTGCAGTTGATGGAATAGATCTTAAAGTTAAACGAGGAAAGATCTTTGGGTTTTTGGGTCCAAATGGTGCTGGCAAGACAACAACTATGAAACTTTTAACTACATTGATTCCTCCAAGCGGTGGCAAGATGAGCATTTTGGGAATTGATGCCATAGAGTCTCCTCTTGAAATACGAAAAAAAATTGGAGTTGTATTACAGCAGCCAAGCTATGAACCAACCCTTAGTGTTGAAAAGTCACTTGAAAAATATGGCATGATGTGGAATGTAGATAAAAAGATACGAAAAATTCGCGTAGAAGAACTACTTTTAGCATTTGATCTTGCGGATATCAGAAAAAAGAAGAACGATGATTTGTCCATTGGACAAAGAAGACGAGTACAGGTTGCAAGAGAGTTTATGCATGACATGGAGTTGTTGTTTTTGGACGAGCCTACCGTGGGACTAGATCCTTCTGCAAGAAGGGGTCTGCTTGATTATATCAAAAACAAAGTAAAGGATGGACTGACGATATTTTTCACTACTCATATCTTGGAAGAAGCAGAATATCTCTGTGATGATATTGCAATTATTAACAAGGGAAAGATAATTGCAGTTGATACACCAGAGGATCTAAAAAACAAGTTTGGAAGGCAAAAGACCATAAAAATCCATGTTAGTGAGCAAGAAAAAATATCGTCTCTCTTGGCAGGCATACCAGAATGTATCATTGAGCATGACTCGGGTATTGTGATTACGGTCCACTCTACCCAATCAGAGCAGGTTTTACAAAACATATTGCAGATACTTGCCTCAAATGGTATAACAGTAGATGACCTCAGCGTCGTACCAACAAGTCTTGAAGAGATATTTCTTTCAGTGGTGAAAAATTCTAATGAATCCAATAATTCGTCTAGTCAATAGGAATCTTACAATTTCCCTTAACATGGGATTTGTAATATGGCAGATCATCTTTCCTTTGATCTACATCTTTGTTGCAGGCTTTGCGTATACTGCATTGATACACCAAGTTCCATTTGGAAACAAGACACTAGACTATCCTGCCTTTATTGCAACAGGGATGATTGGATTCAATATTATGAATAGCACCCTGATCTCTGGAATAATAATCTGGAATGACAGAAGACATGGAATGTTTGAACAGATTCTTGTTGGGCCATTTACACGTGCACAATACATTTTATCAAATGTGTATACCATTGGAATAATTGGTCTTGTTAGTGCTGCAATGATTACTGCAGTTGGATATCCACTGTTTTTCAAGCAAGTAGAGTTTAATGTATTGACCATACCTCTTGTTGTATTTGCATCAATTACTGGTTCCATACTGTTTGGTTCCATTGCATCAATCATTTCAACTAGGTTGAAATCAAGTGAGGGGTTTAACGTGGTGATTAATACTGTATTTTTGTTCTTTGCATTTGTCAGTACTGCATTTTATCCAGCACAGGGTGCTCCTCCAATCTTGTCCACTGCATTTTACTTTAATCCGTTGACATATCTTGTTGATGTGGTTCGCGCAGGAATTTTTGGATATTTTAATGGATTGGTAGCAACTGAGATGATAGTATTGGGAATAGGTGCAGTGGTCTTGTTTTTGATTGCAACCAAATTACTGTCAAAACTTGAACTATAGAATTTCCTTTAAATTAGACGATAACGTATTATGGTGCCATGCAGGTAAAAAGACGCAGTAGTTTCTGGTTTTTACTTCCAATAGTGTTTAATGTTGTAGGAGGTATCATTGCATTTTTTGTTATACGTGAAGATGATCCTAGAAAAGCTCGAAACTGTCTATATCTTGGAATAATACTTTGCATCATACCTGTCTTGCTTGTTGTGGTACCGATATTGGTTGGAATTACTTTGATTCCGCATGTTGCACCACCAGTTGTGTCCAACTCGCATTATGTGTAAGTTATAGCCCGGCCCAGATTCGAACTGGGGTCAAGGGCTCCAAAGGCCCCTATGCTTGACCGCTACACTACCGGGCTTCTTTGGAACCTTGATTTGTATTCCTTTATAATGTTACTTTGTATCGCAGAGTAGCACAAATAGACTGTCAAATTGGGCTTGCTACAATCCATTGAATTGGACTAGATCTAGTGGGAAGAACTAGAAAAACTATGGTAAAACACTCATCAGAATTATTGCTATTGTTGGAAAAAGATTATCCAATAAATCATCTTGTTTTTTGAAGTAACATGTGATTTAGAGTCTTAGCTCTGTTGTTCGATTTATGCTATTTTTAAGACCAAGTAACTTAAAATTTAGGCTGGGCACCGTTGATATTTCTTATTTGGAAATATATCTAGCTAAATCATTATATTGAAACCACATTTCAAAATCTGTATTGAATTATTCTAATATTAAAAAATATGACAAAAGCAGCATGCATAGCATCTATGATAGATGGCCAGAGATTGCACAAGAATCATTCCAGTCATGTGATGACGGTATTGATTTTGGAAAGATTGATCATGTGATATTTGCAGGTATGGGAGGTTCTGGCGCAATTGGCGATATTTTTTCTTCTATCTTGTCCAAAACAAATGTTCACGTTTGTGTTGTCAAGGGATATCATTTGCCAAATACTGTTGACTCTAGTACACTTGTTGTAACCACGAGCATATCTGGAAATACCGTAGAGACACTGTCTGTGTTAAAAGCTGCAAAAGACCTTGACTGTAAAACCATTGCATTTTCTTCTGGTGGTATGATGGAAAAGTTTTGCCGTAAAAATAAGGTTGAACACAGGAGCATACCCAAGCTCCATTCCCCAAGGGCATCATTTACTAGATATCTGTATTCAGAGCTTGGATATCTTGGAGATGTCATACCGATAAAAAAATCTGACATTACAGATTCTATAACACAAATGAAAAAATTATGTTCTACAATATCGTCACAAAATCTTACAGATACCAACCAATCCCTTGCACTTGCCAGATGGATTACAGGCATTCCAATTATTTACTATCCATGGGGTCTGCAAGCCGTGGCAATTAGATTTAAGAGCTCACTGCAAGAAAATGCCAAAGTTCATGCAATGGCAGAAGATGTGCTTGAGGCAAGTCATAATGGTATCGTGTCTTGGGAAAAGCCATCTGGAGTAAAGCCCATCTTGATTGAGGGTCAGGATGATTATTTCAAGACTAAGGAGAGGTGGAACATAATGAAAGAATACTTTGATAAACACAAGATAGACTATAGGGAGATACAATCAGTCAAGGGAAATATCCTTTCAAAACTCATCGGTTTGATATACATGCTTGACTATAGTTCAATTTATCTTGCCATTATAAACAAGACTGATCCTTCTCCCACTACATCAATTGACTTTGTAAAAGAGAGAATCTAGATTTTCTGATTACTGTTCCTTGGCTTGTAACTTTTTCTTTTCGCTTGTAAATATGGTTGCAATTCCTATGATTATGATTGATATAATCTCAAAGTAGAGCCAATATATTTTTGGAAATGATATCATGTGATTATACCATGGTGCAAAGATTGGAAACTTGGGATCTCCCGCAAAAATATCAAATGAAATATGAGAGAACACTGCTGCAAAAGCTATGGCACCAAGTCTCCAGTCCTTTTTGCCAAATAATATCATCATTATTGCAAATGCAATTACTCCAAATGATATTGAATGACTCATTCTTCCTAATGTATCAATATGTGTCAGGCCAATCAGATGATCAGAGTCAACTAGAACTGCAAAAACTCCTGCAATGATTGTATATCTCAGAGATAAAGTAACTGTACCAGCGACTAGACCAAATAAAATATGTCCTGATATTTCATGAAGTGTCAGACCTCCCAATGGATTATTTTCTAATGGACTCTTTTCTGCAAGGAAGATTCCAACAAATGAAAATGCTGTTGATAAGACACAATATGTTAATAGTATTTTTACAGTGTTACTGACATCTTTTTTACAAATCTGAAGCATGAATGAATTGTATTATACTTTATTGTATTCTTTTCTTTTTGTAAGAAAGTTTCATCTTCACTGTTGCCAAAAAAATCCAATAAAGATAAGAAATGTAGGTCTTCTCAGAAGATGGAAATCTCATATCTTGGCATAACACCTATTTTGATAGGTATAGCACACAAGGTAAATTGAAGTCTGATATCACAATAATTGGTGCGGGAATACTTGGAACGTCACTTGCATATTTTTTATCACAAATAACAAAAAAGAGTATCCTAGTGCTTGACCAGGCATCACAGGCAGGGTTTCATACAAGCTCAAGAAACACTGGTAAGGTTCATGCGCCGTTTATTTATGATCCTCAACAAAAGAAAATATTTGCAAAGTCAGCCCAAATTGGCTTTGAAATGTGGGAGCAATATTGCAAACAAAAAAATCTTGCATTCAAAAAAGATGGTGTACTTGAAGTAGCACTTGACGAGCCAGGAATCAAGAAGCTTGAAAAACACATGTCGTGGGGAGAACAAAATGGATTGGAAAAAGATGATGATATAATTTTGCTTGATGGGCAAGATGTAAAAAAACAAGAACCTGAAGTATGTTGTCAAAAAGCAATTTTTTGCAAAAAAGACGCGTCAGTGGATTATGGAATCCTTACCAAATACCTCATGACTGATGCAAAACAAAATGGTACAACATTTCTGCTTGGTACAAGAGCAAAAGATATTTCAGACAAGAAAGATTTTCTTGAAATTACAACAAATCATGATTATGTAATCCAAACTGATCTTCTAATCAATGCAGCTGGTGGCATGTCAGTTGACATTGCACACAAGATGGATGTCTTGCCAGATCTTACTGATATTCATTTTAAGGGCGAGTATTGGCAGGCTGAACCAGAATACAAAAACCTGACAAAGACAAGTGTATATTGCGTTCCAACACATTTCGAGTATCCCTTCTTGGATCCTCATTGGATAGTCCGCTCGAATGGGATATGTGAGGTCGGACCAAATGCGGTGCCAGTCTTTAGTCCTTATGGGTACACTTTTTCAAAAAATATACAAAAAATGCCGTCTAAGATACTTGAGATGTTGTCCTCTGGTGCTGTAAAGATACTGTTTGATTCGCAATTTATCTCACTTGCATCAGATGAACTATTGTCTTCTATATCAAAAACAATAATGATAAATCGAATAAAAAAATTTCTTCCAAATGTAAACCCGAAAAAATTCAAGCATAGAGGAACTTCTGGAATACGATCATCAGTGATAGACAAAGATGGCAAGTTTGTATCAGATGTAGTGATCGCACAAGGCGAAAAATCTCTTCATATATTAAATTACAATTCTCCTGGAGCAACAGGGGCTCTACCATTTGCTATACATGTAATATCTCAAATGAAAGACAAGGGATTGGTAAAGATAGAATATAACCAGTGTGGGCCGTGGAGTTTCGAAAAAATATCTGAGCTGTTGTTATCATAAAATGTGAAAAGAATGAAAAAGTCAAACATATTTCCAAACCTTTTAACATCTTCAATAATTGACAGAGACAGTAGGTGACTCGCGACAAATTTTACTTCAGGTAACTAATTTGGGAGAAAAGTTGAAAGATCTAACGGGATCATCAAAAAAGGAGTCAATTTGTAAGTTCTTTATGGTGGAGTAATACAATTTTCATAAATTTGTCTCATGATATACAAATTACTCAATTCTACACAAAAAAATGAACAATTCGTCCATTATGCTTATATATCAATTTCCGGTCAAAAAATACAATAACTATGTACAACGAAACAATACGAAAAATAACTAGTCTAACACTATTAACAATACTTGTTGCAAGTAGTGCAGTCGTTGGAATGCCAAACGCATTACCACACGCACAAGCACAAACTTCAACAAACGCAAACTTGTTTGTCTCCGCAGAG
>DATEZN010000193.1:0-10839 GCA_035255545.1 Nitrosotalea sp.
GTCTACTGTAGCGACAAAAAGATAATTTGGTAAAGTCTTGATGTAATTCTTTATTGCCTCAGTTGTATTTTCCATGGACCTTGTTATTTTGAGTTTGAGAAACAACACTTCGAACTGATCATTTGAGGAGATTCCGCTCAAGACTGCCTTGTAACCTTTTATAATTCCGTTTTTCTCTAATCTCTCAATCCTTTTTCGTATAGTTCTATCTGATACATCTACTCCTGCATTTTTCAGCTCGGTTGCAATTTCTTTTGAAGGGGTTCTTGCATTTTTGTTGAGAATGTTAATTATTTTCTGATCAACTTCATCTAATGTTGACCAATTTTTATCATCTGACATGATTTGTATCTGAACAGCTTACTTTTTGAAGTTTATGATATGGTCCCACGCGCAGGATTTGAACCTGCGACAACCCGGTTTCTGTAAGCCTGATAGGCTGGATTACGGTTAGCCGCTGGCCAACCACTACAGCCGGAAGCTCTACCAGGCTGAGCTAGCGTGGGACTGTTTCTCACGCAGTTTTTTCGTATTAAATAACTATCGATAATTCGATTTTTTTAAAAAATTTTCAAGCCATATGCTAAATTTTTGATTGATCAAATTACATATAAACAGGAAAGAAAGTCTCGATACTGTGTCGGGGGCTACATCTGAAGGAGGATATGTTTGTGTACCATATTTGCAAAATAATGATTTCAATACTCTAAGAAATAGTTTTCAAAAATCTACTTTTATCAATGATATGTATTTTGTAACAGCTACATTTTCAGAAGATGGTCGTGCATATTTCCCATCACACTCTAACACATATCTTCTTGCTAGATTCAAGGATCGTTCCCAAGTGATGACTGAGGTTGAAAAATGTAATATGGCTACGCCGACATTTGTATTTACACAAAATGATGAATTATTTGAGCGATTAACTGGGGACAGTCTCAATCTTGTTTCAATATACTATCTTGAACATGGGGATACCATGTCTGATATATCGGATCTTAGTTTCATTGTAGCAAAACGTCATAGAGTGAGAAGGGCAGAGCTTGGAAATCTTAAACTATCTACCAGTCAGATTCAAAAATTCACTTTTCCATATGAAGGAAATCTCATAGTTCTTGAAGTGACAAGTGACAATAAACATCAAGCTGATCACAAGTATTGTGAAAAAACAAGAAAAGAAGTACAAAGAAAAGGAATTGGAATGACCAGTCTTCTTAACCTCTCCGTAATTGAGAGACTGAAATAGAGTTTTTGGCAAATTCTTTTCAAGAGATCAAATTGCAAATCTGATAATAGAAAAGTTATATACTCTGCTAAATTCTGTTTTGGTGATGAGTAAGCCGTCTGAGCTTGGTGCACTAAAAATTGGTTCATACATACTGCTTCCAGTAAGCGGTCCAAATGAAGAACCATGTAAAATAGTTGAATATGATACAAGTAAACCAGGAAAACACGGTGCGGCAAAAGCACGAATTGTGGGAGTCGGAATATTTGACAAGAAAAAATATTCTCATGTTTCACCTGTAAGCGCTCAAGTCCAAGTTCCTCTCATTGATAAAAGAGTGGGTTCTATAATTTCAAAAACCCCAACCAGTGTACAAATTATGGATGCTGAATCGTTTGAAGTCTTTGATGCACAACAAATTGAAGATGAAATAAAGGAAAGAGTTTTGCAAGGCGTCGATGTTGAATACTGGAAAGTCATGGATAGAACTATTATAGTAAGAATCAAAAGTTAATTCAGATGCTGATGATGACTAGAAAAGCCAACTGACTTTATGATGAAGATTATGAGTATTGAAGCATCTTAGGCTTTTCACATAGTAGCATTAGTTATACGATACAGCGTGTATGGATGAATGTATGAAAGGCATGTGCCATGTTTGTCTGGCATCTAATGTGGAGACTATCATAAAGGATAATCTTGTCTTGTGCCAAGACTGCCTAAAACATGTAACTGAACTCGAAAAAAATTAATTGATTGGACATGTTGTGAACTTATTGAAACTAGCCTCTCTTTTTTCAGGTGGAAAGGACAGTACCTATGCTGTATACAAAGCCAGAAACGAGGGTCATGATGTTCAATGCCTTGTTTCTATATTTCCACAATCTGAGGAAAGCCATTTGTTACATTACCCAAACATTGCATCTACATCATTGCAGGCCCAAGCCATGAAAATACCACAAATTGTATCTCAAATTGATACAACTGATTCTAAAGTTGAATTGGATGCACTACAAAATCTATTGGAGAAGGCAAAAAAGGATTTTGGAATAGATGGAATTGTTCACGGTGGACTGTTTAGTGATTATCAGAAAACACGTTTTGACAGGATTGGAAATAATTTAGATCTAAAAATAATATCACCGCTATGGCATATTGATCAAAAAAATTATTTGCACGAATTACTAGAATCTAAATTCAAATTCATTGTAACAAGTGTGACATCTGCCGGACTGGATCAAACATGGCTTGGAAAAGAGATAACCAAAGTTGATGTCGAAAAACTTGTAAAATTATCTATCCAGTATGGTTTTAACTTGGCTTTTGAGGGTGGTGAGGCTGAAACCTTTGTAGTTGACTGTCCCTTGTTTTATTCTCCAATTAAAATAGTAAAAGCAAACAAGATCTGGGACGGTTATAGAGGAAGATTTGAAATAACCGAGGCCGTTTTAGAAAAGTAATGCTAGATGGCTTAAAGACTGGTCTTAGAGCTGCACTAAAGAAAATAGTAAACTCTTCTGCAGTTGATGAAGGTCTTATCAAGGAACTCTCAAAAGACATCCAAAGAGCATTATTGCAATCCGATGTAAATGTAAAACTTGTTTTTCAAATAACAAAGAATCTTGAGGAACGGTCCATCAAGGAGACTCCACCGCCTGGGCTATCTAGGAAAGATCACATTGTAAAGATTCTGTACGACGAGCTTTCAAAACTGCTTGGCACTGAAGAACAATATGTGTTCCAACCTGGTAGAGCAAACAAGGTTTTGATGCTTGGAATACAAGGTAGTGGAAAGACTACGGTGACTTCAAAGCTTGCAAAACTTTTGACTAGACAAGGGTATAGGGTTGCAGTTGTTGGCGCTGATACGTATAGACCTGGTGCACTCACACAACTCAAAACAATGTGTGAGAAAACAAACGTAGAGGTATATGGTGAAGAAGGAAACAAAGACTCACCTGATATTGTAAAAAATGGTCTAAAGCATTTTGAGGGACAAAATTTTGATATCATTCTAATAGATACCGCAGGAAGACACAAGGAAGAAAAAGATCTTCTTGAGGAAATGACTCGAATTGGTGCTGTTGCAAATCCTGATCTTGCATTGTTGATAATTGATGGAACCATTGGACAACAGTGCTATAGTCAAGCAGAAGCATTTCACAAAACCGTCCCAGTAGGGGGAATCATAATAACAAAATTGGACAGTAGTGCAAAAGGTGGCGGTGCCCTTGCAGCTGCAGCTGCTACTGGTGCGCAAATAATGTACATTGGAACAGGCGAGAGAATTGATGATCTTGAAAAGTTTTCTCCTACTAGATTTGTCGGAAGAATGCTTGGCATGGGTGACATTCAAGCATTACTTGACATGGCAACAAGACTAGAGAGTGAAGGCAATGAAGATAGGCTGAAAAGAATTTCACACGGCAAAATGAATATGGAAGATTTCTATTTCCAAATTGAAGAAGCGACCAAGGCAGGAGGATTGCGTAATATTTTAGAAAACATGCCTGGTTTTTCTGGAATGGTAAAAGAAGATCAAGTTGAGCAGCAGGAACAACGCATGGAAAAATGGCGGTTCATCATCCAGTCTATGACAAAGGATGAAAAATCTGATCCTGATTTGATAAATGCATCTAGAGTGAAAAGAATAGCAAGGGGCTCTGGTTGGCCAGAACACGAAGTAAAAGAACTTCTCAAAGCGTACAAGAATTCAAAAACCATGATGAAAGCTTCCAAAGGGCGTCAGATGCAAGGTATGCTCAGAAAGATGGGATTAGGCTAGTCGTTCCTTGAGATGTATCTAAATATCTTGAATTGTATAACCTAAAACATCTTGTTGAACACCTATCAGTGTTATCAGGTACTGGGAATCCACGAAGGAGTCTCAATAAAGGATGTAAAATCCGCCTACCGAAAACTAGCCTTGCAATACCACCCTGACAAGAATTCTTCGGATCAAGAAAGTACAAAATTCAAGGCAATAACTGAAGCATATCAAACACTTCGTGCTGAATACAAGAGTCGCGTAGCAAAGTCTTCTGAAAAATACACTGACAAGGATTCAAAGAAAAATTCTGGTTTCAATTCTGGAAAATATTCTTGGGGTGCAAGAAAATCTGATAGAAATCCAAATGAAGATTGGACCAAGCATACTGGATATGCTGAAAATGAATATCAGGATTTCTGGTCACGCTATGAAAAAACTTTCTGGGATTATTATGATAAAGTAAGATCAGAGACAAAACCTGAAACAGAGCCTATACGTGTTGAAACTGACATTTCAGTTTCTGTAAATGTTGATCCTAGCAAATGCATTGCATGCTGCAGCTGTGAAACCATTGTACCTTCTGTATTTAGGGTAGAAAAAAATGTCAAAGTGAACCCAAAATCTAAGGTAATTAACGAATCTGGGGCAAGTTCTGAAAAAATTCTCGATGCTGCACAAACATGTCCAACAAAAGCCATCAGTGTTTCAGACAAGGAATCTTCTAGAAGACTATATCCTTGGTAGAGGACATAATTAGGATTAAAACACCTTCTTTGGTTACTTGATGCACTGTTGAAAAAAACCAAGATGGATCTAGTAATTGAAGAGACTAGACAAATTTTGAAAGAATATCGTCTCTGTGATTATTGTCTTGGAAGAATGTTTGCAAGTAAATTACGATTGGTCTCTCACAAAAACCTTGGAGAGAAAATTAGAAAAATTACAAAACAAAGTAAACCAAAATCGTGTTATCTCTGCAAGAACCTGATGCCCGAACTTGACACATTCTTGAACAAAATTCTTGACATGTCAAAAGAATATGAATTTTCTACGTTTCTTATTGGTGCAATTCTCAAGCCTTCTATTTTGGATAGAGATGATATCATACGCTCTAAATTCAAACGTAGAGGTATTGCAGGAATAAAGAGTGATGTAACAAGAGAGATGGGAAAACAATTTGGCAAAAAAACTAGGACCAAGGTTAATTATCAAAGTCCTGACATTGTATTTACAATTGATTTCAAAAAAGATCAATGTGACATAAAACCAAAAGCATTATTCTTGCAGGGAAGATATACAAAAGAAGCAAGAGGAATTCCCCAAAAACAAGTATCTTGCAATAGGTGTGATGGAAAGGGGTGCTTTGTTTGTGATTTTCATGGAATATCTGAATACGATAGTGTTGAAGGACACATTGCCAAGTTTCTGTTTGAAAAATTTGGTGCTCAACAAGCCAAAATAACTTGGATAGGAAGTGAAGACCAATCCAGTCTTGTTCTTGGAAATGGAAGACCGTTTTTTGTCAAGATGATAAATCCACACAAAAGAAAAGTTACAATACCAAAAAAGGTAAATCTTGATAGCGTCTCTATTTTTAATTTGAGAACTGTTTCAAAGATTCCTAATGATCAAATAAAATTCAAGACAGATGTCCTGCTGGAAATAACAACTGAAAAAGACCTTACACCTGATGCATTAAATGTGTTAGATGGTCTAAAAGACATGCCTATTGCAATAAGTGAAAATCTGCCTTGGAAGAATCAAAAAAGAATCTATGATGTCAAGGTAAAAAAACTGGATACAAAATCATTTACCGTCATGATGACATTGGATGGTGGAATACCTCTAAAGAGACTTGTAACTGGAAATAATGTGGAACCAAGCATAAGCATGTTACTTGAAAATGCGTGCAAGTGCACAACATTTGATTTTCATAAAATAGTGTCTAGTGACTAAATTTTTTGCGTAATTGTAACAATTCTGATCGAATCTATTGATTGCAACAAAACTAATTGAAATCTATCTTTTTGTGTCAAACTTTTATTATCGTCAAATTCAATCTTGTTGGATTGGATCCTTTACTTAGAGTGCACGAAGCTCACAAAAATGGATTAATTCCTGACAAGGTTCACGCGTTAGTAGTAAAGAGATTTGAAGTAGCCTTGTCTGGAATACAGCGAATAGAAAAAGCATCTGGAATTAATTTTCCACTTGCGTATGTAGAGCCCGCGACGGTCGTATCTCATCCGTCTACAGGCTCTTTTGATTATGGAATATTGTTTGCAAGAACAATTCCTGTTGTTTCTAACGATAAACTAAATATCATAATACAAATCACTGCTCCACTTGTTGCATATGGTCTAAAGGGTACCATACATGCCATTCTTGCACATGAATTTCTACACTATTTGGAATTGATAAGAAAAATATCAAAGATGGACATTGTCTCCGACGAACTAAGTGGTAATCTTTTTGAGAGTAGTTATTCTGATTCTACTAGACTCTCTGAACCAAAAGCAGTCTTTGATGACAAGACTTTGCTGTTGCATATTACTACAAAATTCCCAGAGGGATTTCGAGACTATAAACTAGAAGACAAGGTGATGAAACTCTGGATAGAAAAGAGTCTTCCTACAATAAACATAACAATGGATACCAACATTGCCAAGATTCCAGCATCTGTGATTGCAAACACAACAATTGACACAACACTATTGCAGAAATTAGATCAAATAGAACAAAAGACTTCTCGTCTTAGAAAGAAGCAATTATACTAATTATTGGTTAAATTCGGTAAAGCCACATTTGCCGCAGCTTCGTCTGTCTTTGTGGTTTGACATGAATACACCCTTACCACATCTTGAACACTCTTTCTTTATTCTCTCTGCCTTGTCGCCAGAAACTTTGTAGTATTTGTATACTGATGGACTAGAACCTTTCTTGCCTGCCATTACTTACTCTCTTCCTTTGCTTCAGCTTGTTCTGCTGGTGCCTCGGCTTCTACTTTGGCAGCTGCGGCTGCTTTTATTTTTTCAATTCTTGCAAAGACTGCAGTCTTGAGATGTTCCTTGGCAAGTTTTTCATCTTCGTATACATAGAAACTTCCTGATACAACTGGTCTTCCAGTTTCGTTTTTCAACAATATTGGTATTACAATTTTTCCTTCTAGATTGAATTTTTTTGAAATCATGTCTACTGCCTCTAGTTTTCTAAGTCTGCCAGAAAGGCCTTTGAAATTACATGTAATTTCCCTTCTTGACAGTAGGGGATTCTTTACATCTCGGGTAACTTCAATCATTGACATGTATTCCAAGTCCTTTTAATAGTTCATATAAATCTTAACCGCTTCTAGATAACAATTTAAGAAATCAATATGTAAAAAATTCGTGGACAGGTTTATGGTTCACCTGAAAAACTCAGGTTATGTTCCAGTTGATGCTAAAACACTACTTGCAAAAGCTGATCAGTTAACTTCGGAAATGCATGTAATTGTAAGAGACATGAGGGTTTCAACGAAATATCTAGAGTTTGATGTATCTGTACAAAAAGAACATCTGGATATTGTTGTGGAAAAATTTGAAGCAATCGGATCTCTTTATGATGCAAGACCTGTTGTAGAGGAAAAAATTGAAAAAGAAGATGCCATAAAAAGAGCAAGACAGTACTTTAATGATGAACGATACTGGGAATGTCACGAAGTTCTTGAGGGTGTCTGGAAAAATACACATGATGGAGAAAAAGATCTTGTTCAAGGAATAATTCTTGTTGCAGCTGCGTTAGTCCACTATGAGAAATATGAAAATGATATTTGTCTTTCAATAATGAAGCGAGCAATGGAAAAATTTTCTAATGTTTCTGGAATGTATCATAAAATTGATGTTGACAAGTTCCAGAAAACTGTGGCAATGATGATATCTTCAAAGTCTATGGGACCGTTTATGATTTGATCATCTTTACTGCCGTCTTGATTACATCTGCACCCATGAGTAGGCCAATTTTGCCTTTCTTTGCCTGATCTTCTGTAAATCTTGTCGTTCCATCCTTTTTGATAAAGTCACCTGAAACTAAAACTGGAACTGGATCATCGCTGTGACTCTTGTTTATGCATGGTGTAGAGTGATCTCCTGATATGATCACTGCAACTTTTGATGTATCAATATTGGCAAGTAATGTGCCAAAGAATCGTTGGTCTATCTCTTCTATGTTCTGCATCTTACCTACTGCATCTCCGTCATGACCGAATTCGTCTGGTCCCTTGATGTGGACATAGATTGCATTCTGGGTCTCCATTGCTTTGGCTGCAACACGTGCCTTTTCTTCATAATCTGTGAGACCTCCAGCACTAAATGATTTCATCTTCAAGACATTTGCAATTCCAATTTCTACTGGCATGTCGACTATGCATGAAAACTGCATTTGGTGTAGGTCATTTATTGGAACAACATTTGGAAACTCATTTCCTGCATCGCGTAATAATATGGAATTTAACATCTTCTTTCCGTGGTCTTTTCTATCTTTATTCACAGCGCTGTCTTTCATGATTTGAAGAGACTTGTCTGTAAACTCGTTTACAAATGACGCCGAAAGCTTGGCACCATCAGACTCGTTTAACGGCAATGATTTTTCTACCTTCATGTAATCGCCTACCGCCTTGGCAACTCCCATACCTCCTATTCTTGCATAAGCTGGATCCGTGTTACTTATCTCAGGTGTGAGAAATATGCCGTCGCATCTTATTCTTACAATTACTCTATGTCCAACTGTTGGGGATACAACAACTGATGCTTTTGGATTTGAAAACTTGATCTTTGTTTCTACTTCGTGTGCAACTGCAGAGGCATCTTCTTTTTCGATATTTCTTCCAGCTCTTCTATCTGTAATTATTCTCTCATCATTTACAGTTGCAAAGTTTCCTCGCAATGCCAAGTCACCGCTTTTAAAATCAATACCTATTCCAATTGCTTCTATGACTCCTCTTCCAACATATTGAGTATTTTCAAATTTGTATCCTAACATATTGAAAACAGCAATGTCTGATTGAGGGGCTATGCCTTTACCGACTGAAATTACTTCTCCAATGGCTCCATTTCTTGCAAGTTTGTCCAAATTGGGAGTTTTTGCATAACTTAATGGTGTAGAGCCCTTGAGATCTGGGTGAGGTAGATCTCCTATGCCATCCAGAAGAACGTATATCATATGGATATCAGAATTGTCCATTAGTCTACAAAACAGAGTTTTTTGATATCACACATAAACCTTGATTTTTTAAGCGATCTAAATTTTAAAATTATTCAACAACAAATAATTTTTCTAAAATGATATCGTTGTATGATATAATAAAAAACTAGGAAGATATTATTGCTGCTACTTTGATCTTGAAAGTGAGTTTCTTTCCTGCAAGGGGATGATTCAGATCAACTGTTACAATTCCTTCTTGTATTTTGGTTATTGTCGCAGGTACTTTTTCTCCTGTGGGAAGTCCTGCCTCAAACAATAGTCCGGGAACAAGTTCCACATCTTGAGGAAATACCTCTCTTGGTATATTTTGAACTAGAGTTGGATCGTGTTCTCCGTATGCATCAGTAGGCTCAATGCTGAATTGTTTTTCTTCACCTTCCTTCATCCCAAGTGTTGCATCATCAAATCCCTTTATCACATGACCACTGCCGACCTGAAACTCTAAGGGATTTCCATGTTCTGCTGAACTATCAAAGACTGTCCCATCTTCTAGAGTGCCTGTGTACTCTATCTTGACCTTGTCTCCAGTCTTTACAGTCAAGACTAGTCCATCCTTTTTTGTAAGTGAAAATTTGCAATTTGATACATGACTGATTTCATATTTTTCTCAGAAATGTATACTAGAAAAGTCCTTTGGTAGTTTTTTGATAAATCTAGTCTTGAGGTGGAAACTGTTTTGTAAATTCGTCTGCAAATTTTTCATAGTATTCTCTTTTCTTGCCTATTTCCAAGAGTTTTGCATCTTCTACCTCTTGAAGACTCTTGTTGACCTGTGCTGAATCATTTCTAAGAGCCATCTCTGCCATTTCAAATAGTCTGTTATTTTCTTTCCAGATGTGCTGCACTACATGGTTGATGTACTCTTGCATGTCTACTATCAACTGGGTGGCGTCTCCATTTTTCAGGTATGTCTTTGAAGATGCTTCCATTCTCATTCCTATCTTTCGTGTAACTTCGTGTTCCATCAGCATGACTGCAATTGGTCCTGAATTCCTTGGCATTCCCTTCTTTTCAAGTTCTGGAAATAGGGAATTTTCTTCCTTTCCATGATGACAGACATCTGTAAAATTTATTGAAAAATCAATTACTTGATTTAAGATTGGTTCTGGTATGGTAGTTCCAGACTTGAGTAATGGTATGGTTGACCACATTGATTTTAGTACTTTTTCAATCAAATCATGATCTCGTTTTAGTGATTCTGTAGACATGAACAGTTTCAACGATCTGATCTTCCAATTTAAGTTTTAATTTTTATCAAAATGGTGTCCTGGTACGATTAATGTCAAAATGGCACTGCATCTGTGTTTATTTCCGATCTTTGCAAAGGTTTTAAATTGCTAGATCCAAAATCTAGCAGGTATGGGGGATTTAAGGAAGGATTATTCTATTGATCGCTTTGTGATCACATCTCCTGAAACACATCCAATAGCTGATTCAAAAAAATGTCCATACTGTCCAGGAAATGAATCAATGACAAATCCGTCTACCCTTTCTCTTGTGGCAAAAGATGGCATGTTGCAAAGACTACAAGATACAGAAGATAACTATGTCCAAAATTGGTCAGTTCGAGTATTTGAAAGTAAAAATCCTATTGTTACTACAACAT
>DATEZN010000194.1:0-6065 GCA_035255545.1 Nitrosotalea sp.
TCTTGTTTTATGGCGTCTGCTGCATATCTTCCTGCTGCTCCTTCTAATGCTTGGGCTGCGGCACTCACGAGAATATCAATAATATCTTCTAGAATTTACAAGCTAACGCTTACTGTAAAATCGTATGCTTCTATTAGTTAAATTAATTAAAGTATTTTTTCACAGAATCGTTATTTTTGAATTATATTATTAGTACAATATGTCCTATTCCCACTAACAGAAAATATCACTGTAATCCTATCATACCTATTATAATACCAGGTTATACTGTAGTGGAAGGATACCAATTTGGAACCGCTTGAATTTTGTGATGTTTGTTTTCAGAGGGGAAGACCCAATCTTTGTGAAACTTACAAGAATACATTTACCAAAATTGTTTCATTACAATTTTCTCAAAAAACTAGGTTAGACAGAATTCTTACTCGATTAGAGATAAGACCGCGCTCAGTTGAGAAACGTTGGACACTGGTTGTCTCATCAGAACAACGCAAAGAGTTTCTTGATTCCTTGTGGGGAGTCAATGTGACAGTACATACGTTAGAGGACCACGTTAAGGTCATAACTCAACTCTATAAACCAGAGGTGAGAAAATTGGGTGACAGGGAACAAGTTGAGCTTCCAGCTCCTGAATCATGGGAAGAATTTGATCCAAAATCACGAGATTGGATTCCTCTAAAAGTTGATACAAAAAAAGAAAAATTTCACGCTCTTGTAAATCTAGGAAATGTACTCAAGTGTTCAAGTTTTGAAGGAACAACATATTTTCGCACCTACTTGAACGCTGACACTCCAATGCTTGCTCCTATGGAAAAACGTGCAGTATACAATATTGTATCTACATTAGCAGAGCCCATTACAGCTATCTGGAATCCTGACGGTAGCGGACAGCATGGATTTATTGGATATGACCAGTTGTCAAACATTCCTGATGAAATTTACAATGTATTGCGAAGACTAGCAACTGTAAACAAGAAAGTTCCTGATACTATGATATTTGAAAACAATGATTTTGAATTGATAAAGACTGTACTAGGCTGCATCAAGATTGAACTGATTGCATCCTCTGAAACAATAACTACCCTGTCAGAGAAAAAATCTGACGTTCCAATACTCATTGAGGAGATACAAAAAGATCGACTTCAAGTTATGTTGGATATTGTTAAAGAAATGGGCGGTAAAATTGAGATTGAAAAAGACAATCTCACTGTATCCGGTACACGTGGATTGGTAAAGATAACATTTGTAGACAATGACAAAAGTGCTCAGGATGGAAGCATGATGAAAATCTCCATGTCTGCTCTTGAAGACCCGCCAAGATTTGTAGAGATATTGGTTATGATAAAAAAAAGACTTGGTCTTCTTGATCTACCTCTTGAGAATGTACTTAGTCAACACTGCCCAATTATTTCTGATAACGATCTACAATATGTAATCCAGACTGCAATTTCATGGTGGTCAAACAATCCTGTATTGGCTACGAAAATAATTGGTGATGCAGAAAAATTTATCAAAGTAAAAGAATGGAACACAAAAATCAAAGAGGGAAAAATTCGTTCTACTCTTGATACCATAACGCTTGGAAAGATAATAAAACAAAAGGAATCAAACCAAGTCGCAAAATAGTGAACATTACACGGTGTGTCATAAGCTGCATACTGTGAAATTTTTTCATGTATATTACATATTGATACTGTATTTACTGGTGTCTTGGAAAAATACCATGTAAATTATGAAGATGTAATGAAAACCAACATGTTTTTTCTAACAACTATTATGTCCATAGTTGTTATTCTGGCAACAAATGCTGTGACGCCCGCATTGGCTTTGAATAATACTGCACAGAAGATACATGCAGACTTGACTGGATTTACTGTCATGTCTGAATGTTGTCCTATTCCAAAAGTGCATGTAGAAGGAAATCTGATCACTCAATCTAATGGAACCATGAATCTTTCCACACAAAGTGGTGTCGTTATGATTGGAACTACATCGTATGATATGAAATTTGAACCATTAAACAAGACTAGCATTACACACGAAAATACTGCATGCAAGTCTGGAACAAATTATGAACAGTCTGGGGTAGTAGAATTAACAGGAAAAGATGGTGACACATTCAAGGGTTCTGGAGTCTACTCATGGGGTAGTACATCTGGATGTCCAGATGGTGATTCTAGCTTTACCTACTTTAGCGGAAATATTCAGGATGCACAAGGCCAGATAATTGAATTCTTTACTGGAACTGATTCATTACCAGTCATCCAGTAAAATTCAACCTTTTTTATTTCAAGTCTTTTTGAATCTGGAAGAATGATGGTATATTTTAATCATGGATAGTTTTTTTAAAAAAATCTCTATTTTTAAATTGTCAAATCTGTTTCCATTTTTTGTCATCTAAAAATAATAACACTATTAATTGCGGGGAGGGTCTACAAAAATCCAGAAAACCATTTGAAGGAATCTCTGTAGACCGATCTACAGAGTGTCTTTCTTTATCTAAATATTTACTATAGTGTTTTTGATCAATGCATGTGTAGCTTGTTCACTATGTGATCTCTCACGCGATCAATAATATCCTGTAAGGTAATTTGTATTTTATTTTACTTCTATTTACCACGTAATGGGATGAAATCTATTTGGAATATGGACATATTGAACAAAAATAATTTCTGTCTCAATGACTAAAATTCTGACAGCAACAATCATTGGACTTCTAATAACTTCTCTCTTTGTGAGCAGCTCAAGCTGGGCTGTTGCAGGTGATGATACAAAAACACCGATAAAACATGTGGTTGTGATATTCCAAGAAAATATCTCATATGATCATTATTTCGGTACGTATCCACACGCATCAATCCATGCAGGTGAGCCAAACTTCACAGCAGCATCCGGTACTCCAAATAGTAATGGTCTAACTCCAACACTACTTACACACAATCCAAATTCGTATAACCCATTTCGTCTAGATAGGACACAAGCAATAACTTGTGATGAAGATCATGACTATCTTGATGAGCAAAAGGCATACGATGGCGGACTGATGGATATGTTTGTACAAAAAACAGGAATAGGTGAAGTAGATGAAAAAGCAGCACTTGGCCAAACAATTGTATGTCCAACAACTACAAATCCTACAAGTGGTAACCTGACTATGGGTTATTACGATGGGAATACAGTAACTGGCCTCTGGAATTATGCACAACACTTTGCAATGAGTGACAACTCATATGATACAGAGTTTGGACCTTCAACTCCAGGTGCAGTTGATCTTGTCTCAGGCGATACTAGTGGAGCTACTGATGGAAATATTGCTGGTGGTGCAGTTATCGGCGATCCTGATCCAACATTTGATGACTGTTCAGGTGCAACAACCATCTCTATGACTGGGAAAAATGTAGGTGATGTCTTAAACAAACAAGGTATTACATGGGGTTGGTTCGAAGGCGGATTCAAGCCTACTTCGACAAATAATGGCAAAGCAGTATGTGGTGCAACTACTCCAAGAACAGCGACTGATAATGCTCAAGTCGCAGCTTATAGTCCACACCATGAACCATTTGAATACTACCTGTCTACCTCAAACCCACATCATCTTCCACCGACCTCTGTAAGCATGATAGGCTACACGGATCAAGCAAATCATCAGTATGACCTAAGCGACTTTTGGAACGCAGTAAACTCTGGTAATATGCCAGCAGTAAGTTATCTAAAAGCAGCAAGGGCACAAGATGGACATCCAGGAAACTCTGATCCGCTTGACGAGCAAGTATTTCTAGTTAATACCATCAATAAACTAGAACAAACTCCAGAGTGGTCAAGTACTGCAGTATTCCTGTTGTATGACGATTCTGATGGTTGGTATGACCATGCAAAACCACCGATTGTAAATCATTCAAATGATCCAGTCAATGACGCTGCAATATGTGCAGGTCATCCTGTACTTGGAGATCAAAATGATAGATGTGGTCATGGCCCAAGACAACCGTTGCTTGTGATATCACCATATGCAAAATCCAACTTCATATCGCATGAAGTATCTGATCAAACATCAACACTAAAGTTCATTCTTGACAACTGGCATCTAGACTTTGATGATAATGCATCATTTGTTAATAATGCTGGTTCGTTAAATGACATGTTTGATTTCAGCATGCATCATACTGTCCCACAAGTGTTTTTGGACAATATGACTGGTGAAATAACAACATCTGTAGTACCTACACATTAAACCCCCTCTTTTATTTTTGTACAAAATAACTATGATGTCTAATGTCCATATGATTTTCACTTGTGTTTTACTTATCAATAATTTTTCTATCTATTATGGTAACACATGATAATATGTTATATTTGTGAACATCCAATTCCGTTAGAATATAATCATAAAAATAATTTAGAAACAAATGATAAAACAATGCAATATGAAGACTTGGGGTGTTTGTGTACTTGTCATGTCAAATCAACGGTACTTTTTAACTGATACCTGTCTAAGAAATACGAAATCATAATCTATGTAGATCTATGAAAAATTGTATTACATATAGATGCAATTGAAATAATTACAAATGTCATAGAAACATGATTTCTAAATGGTATTACATCTAGATTATTTGCGAGTTTCATGTCTTATGGTGTAATTGACATTTGAAACCGATTCATATTCTTACTATTATTTCAGTAACTACACTAGCTTTGGTTCTATTCATCGTATTTTATGCACAAGAACAACTACGACAAGAGACACGAATCATTGATACTGATAGGATAATTTCACTCAAACAGATTGCATCTACAACTGAGCTGAGATTTTCCGATGCTACCAAAGTTTTGCAGACATTGAGTAGGGTTACTACCGTGACAGATCCAAGATATGTTTCACTTGTTGATAAAAATCTGCATGGGGTACCTGAAAGTAATGCAACAAATGAGAGAAATTTGTTTACAAAAACTCTACAAACCTATGAAGATTTTGAGAGTATTACACACGTTTTACCTACTGGTATTATCTATCTAGAGGAACCATATTCATTCCAAAAGAATAGTCTTGTTTCCAACTATAATGATACAACGTGGTTCATAATCATGTCTTCAACTCTTGATACATACGTAAGCTCGATAACAACATCAGATATGACTGGAAAAAAAATTGCGATGATGGGAGTTCCAATTTTTTCTCAACATGGAAACTTTTCTGGTTTTCTAACGGGCACACTTGATCTGTCCACTTTGCAAAGCAAGCTCTACAACGTTCAGTCGTATACTAATGGAAAATTTTTGATAATTGATGATGAAAGAAACATAGTGGCCTCATCTGACAATGACACATCTTCGTATCTTAATCTTGGTTCAATTTCTGCTTCATTATCTGGCGGCTCTGGAACATCTGATGAAGTTATAAACGGAACAAAAATGTATGTATCATATTATCCGCTGTACATCACTGGCTCTAGTCCTTGGGCAATTGTCTTGATTCAGCCATATGATGACGCATTCCATGAAGTCAATTCATCTATACGAGAATCTGAAATATTGATAGTTGCAATATTGCTGGTCTCTACAATTTCATCTTTTTTTATTGTTAAATCATTTAGAACTCAACATGATCTTGCAATAAAACTCAAAGAATCTAATACAATTCTTGAAAAATCACAAGAAGAACTACATGCAAATCACATCACAATACAAGATTATCTAGAAGAAATCTCAAAAATAAAAAATGCGTTATACCAATCTGCAATAGTTGCAATAACTGACAGAAATGGTACTATACTTGAAGCAAATGAAATTTTTTGTACGATATCAAAATATTCACAGGACGAACTAGTGGGTGAAAACCATAGTATTCTCAAATCTGGATATCACACACAACAATTCTACTTGGAGTTATGGGAGACAATATCTAATGGAAAAATATGGCAAGGTGAGTTCAAAAACAAGTCAAAAGATGGTTCATTTTACTGGTCAAAGACCATTATAATTCCACATGTAAAAAATAGTGAAATTACAGAATATGTCTCAATTGGGATTGATGTCACAAGAGAGAAAGAATTGCTAGTAAGACTTGA